>NZ_CP197413.1:5227500-5422702 GCF_052161635.1 Lacunimicrobium album | reverse complement strand
GTTGCCATTTGCGCCTCGGCTATGTCTGGTTGGAAGAGTGGATGTCGTGTTGTTTTTTTGGTCATGAATCAGTTTCGAGGTTGTAGGTCGGACTGAATTAAACTGACGTCGGTCGACATCACCGGGAAGCATCGTGCAACCCTCTCTGCGCGCAACATACCCGCAAGAACCTGAAAGGCATTTGTCGGGTAAGCACTCCGTTGCCGCCCTGAAAGCAGTGATCTGAGGTTTCATCTTCGTACGATAGAAAGCCATCGATGGAAGTCTTCCAGCACCCTGAAATTGCTGGTCGAAATGAAGTCTCAGTCAGCCCGGTACGGTTTAGATTTGCGCTGTGGGAATAGGATGGAAGGATACGTTTCCGAGGAGAAAGAAGTGTCGTTCGGAAACGTGGAAGTCACTCACTCAGTGGGTCAGATACTACCGCCCAAGTCGCGTTAGTCAAATGTAAAAATCACGTGAAGTGGGCCTTCACAATCTTGGAGTTGATCAGTCGCTCTGATGATCTTGATTTGCAGGGAGTTGCGATGCAAAAGACTTTTCTTTTTTGTTTTTTGCGGTGTGCAAAACTCGTTACTAAACTTCTGGCTCATCGTGTGGAAACCAGGCATAAAAATGACATGCCGTTCGGACGCGAAATCCATAAGCTTCGTAAAGCTTGATTGCGTAATGGTTACGGCTGTCGACGCCTAAAGAAAGGCCTTGGGCGCCCTGTTTTTTTGCGGTCGCGATTGCCTGGGCGAGCATGGCGTGGCCGATCCCCTGACCTCGCACACTGCCGCACACACCCATGTACGTAATCTCCCAATGATCATCCTGTCCGGGTGATAAAAGGAGCATGCCTGCGGGGCGTCTTTTGTGGTAGAAAACCTGCCAGCAATGGGGCTGGATCTGGCTGTGTGTGCGATGGCTGTGGAAGGCTTCTTCGGCGGTTCGAAACTCATTGACTTCAGGGAAGTCCAGGCTGCCTTCGTAGGTCTGCTCCATGACGTCTACGAAGAGGGTTTCGTTGCGTTCCTGCTGGTAAGAAGTGGCTTCCAGTCGAACAGATTTTGTAGGTGGAGATATGGCTGTCGTTTCGTCATCAAATGACATCGACATAAACTGAAGATCGGCCAGATAGGCAAACGGAGAATCATCGAGACGTTGGCGCTGGGTAACTTCGTCGGGATGAAGCAGGATCTGGCCGATCCAGCAGCCAGAGTCATCCAGGAGGCTGGCGATGTGTTGCGCCAAATCGTCCCAAATCTGTTGCTGGTGTTCATGGTCGATCACTTCAGGCGGGAAGATGTGGCCTGTGAAGTCTTCAGAGACGACCAGCCAGCTTGCCCCGAGGACTTTGTCTGCCTCGACTGCCACCACTAAGAAGTCAAAACTGATGGCCCCCAGTTCGGCGGATTGCAGCGTCTGAGAGACTGACTCATCTTGAGCCGTCGGGTCGAGCCGGTGACTTAACAATCTCAGCGCAGCTTCGCGCTCCTGTGGTGTCCCCGCCGTCCGTATGTCGATCGCCACGTCTTCAAACTTTCTGTCTTCACTGAACTGTGCTGTTTACGCAGGGTACAAAAGGGCTGGACCGCAGAGCTCGCGGTGGGAAGCAGAGATCGCAGAGGGGGAAAAGAGTTTACAACGCAAAGGCGCAGAGACGCTAATCAGAAAATGATTGACGATGTGAATCGGTTTTCTCTACTTTGCGCCGTCGCGGCTTTGCGTTTGAAATTTCACCCTCAGCGGGCTGTGCGTTCCAACCTCTATTTCTTCAAGGCAGGCGGCAGCAGCCTGTTCCACATGGTCCGTGTGAGGGAGGGGGGCAACTCATGGGCAGCTGTTGCAGGCTGCGGTTGCTGGTTGCGTGAACGCTCAGCAGGCGTTCGACGCGGTGGTCCTGACATTCCGGGCAGTTGACCTTTTCCTGCCCACGGACCAGGACTTCAAACTGCTGATCGCATTTTTCGCAGCGGAATTCGTAGATTGGCATTTCTGGACGCTCCGAGCTAAGAACGTTGGCCCCTGTCAGCGTTATTGTGAGTCAGGGGTGATTTGGCATTGGCACCAACACAATTTAAACCAGTGAGTTTTCTCTTCCATCGTGCCATGCTTGCAGCTTGGGGCAAGCATGTTCTGGACGCTCCATTTCAAACGAAGCAGCATGCTCACCCAAAGCTGTGAGCATGGCACGACTTTCAAAGGAACGCATTGGTTGACGTTGTGATGGTATGACCCTGATTATTATCTGAAGGATTCGTCAAATAACAATCGACAACGGCGCTCATCAAAGTGAAGCGCGCAACAAAAAAGCCCGGTGGAGCATGACCGGGCTTCTTTGCGAACCGAAGTTCTGACACAAGTTCTTTACTGTTCGTAAGCGGGGCCAAACAACATCTTGCCCGAATCGCGTTTCTCCTGCTTCTTGGTTTCTTTCTCCAGCAGGCGTTCAAAGAGCTTCAGCGGAGTGCCGTTCATCGGAGTCGCTGAACGAAGCTGAAGGTCGGCGGACTGCGCTGGAGCCGAAATGGTCTGTGCGGGGAAAGAGGCTGGGCTGGTCATGTAGGCTGGCGAGCCAGGACCAGTCAAAGGGACTACGAACAACGCCAGCGTGGCGACGGTGATGGCACTGGCGGAAAACGCGAGGCTGGCACGATCGCTCCAGCGACGCGAAGGGCGTTTGGCTGGCATGCGGCGGACAAGCTCCGGCCAGAGGCTCTTTTCCAGCTGAGTCTGGTCGTCCCCTTCGTAATCACGAAGCAGACGAACGCTTGATTTGAGCTGTTTGAAATAGTGACGGCATTCAGGACACACAGACACGCGACGTCGAAGTTCTTCTGGCAAAGAAACTTCGTCCTGCCCCACGTGCTGGGCTAGCTGAACTCGTAACTCACGACAATGACACGACATGGAAACGGTACCCACAAT
The DNA here is from genome assembly GCF_052161635.1 of Lacunimicrobium album. Lineage (GTDB taxonomy): Bacteria > Planctomycetota > Planctomycetia > Planctomycetales > Planctomycetaceae > SXPC01. The sequence goes on along the minus strand of NZ_CP197413.1, from coordinate 5,419,789 downwards.
GAAAAGTGGTGATTAAGAAGAGGGTTGAGTGTGACGCTTGATCCACAATTTTTGAAATTGCTGGCGGGCTTCGGCCAATCGCCAGCGGACGGTCGCTTCCTTGCGGTCGAGAATCGCTGAAATCTCTGTGGTGGAGAAATTCTCCAGATCACGGAGAATCAACACTGTTCGGTATTTTTCGGGAATTTCGTCAAGAACCTGACGGACTTCCTGTTTGATATCTTCTTCGTCACGAACGTCGGCTGTGACTGGTTCGATCGGGTGGTCGACGCTCATTTCGCTGAACATTGAGATCCAGCCTCGTCGTTTCCGCTTGCGCAAGAAATCGAGAGTGAGGTTGACCCCAATCCGGAACAACCAGGGGCCGAAACGCCGAGACGGATCAAACTGGTCGAGACGTTCGTAGGCTCTGAGGAAGGCTTCCTGAGTGAGATCATCGGCTAGTTCACGATCGCGGACGAACCGATAAACAACTTTCCAGAGGCGTTTTTCATATCGCTGGACCAACTGACCAAACGAATTTTTGTGACCTTGGCGACATTCTTCCAACAGGCGCGCATCACTGACGCCGGTCGATTGCTCAGGGGCAAGATTGATTCCGGACTCAGTAACGTCGTGCGGTGTTTTCATGTGTTTTCCTGTCTCTCACTCCATACTACGCGATCCTCGGGAAGATTGTTGGAGAATTCTGTGAGAATTGTTCAGGTGAGACGCGATGTCGACGTCTTGTAAAGCTTTGGCATATTGAGAGATATGAGATTGAGTGGGATGTGACGAGACTGGTATAATAGCTGACTTCCGGAGCGCACAGAAATTTTGTCGAGGCTTCACCATGTCGACCGTCCCTCAAAGTCTTTTGGAACAAGTCAAATCCCTGACGACTGAGCAGAAACAAGATCTGCGAGATGAACTGGACATTCTGCTTGCGTTAGATGATGAAGAAATCCAAGACGCATGGTTGGATGTGGCCCGAACGCGCCTCGGCGAACTTCGTGAAGGATCGGCTACCACGGTTTCGATTGAAGAGGTCATCGAGAGCCTGAAAAGCACGGATTAAAGATCGGTCCTCGATTTGCTTTTGAGGCAATGCAACGCGGGACAGCGGCTCGGACGGAGCCTCGCCCTCCCGGTTGAAATACAATAAAAAAAACACCTCGCGAACCGGAGTTCGCGAGGTGTTTTCGATTCTTGAGTTGCCAGGAAGTCTTAGTATTCCTTGGCGTTGATCCAGCTCATCATGCGGCGGAGTTGGCTGCCGGTTTTTTCGATGAGGTGGCCACGTTCGCGGCGTCGGCGGGCTTTGAAGGCAGCCTGGTTGGCTTTGTTTTCCAGGATCCAGTCGCGGGCGAATTCGCCGTTCTGGATTTCGGCGAGGATCTTCTTCATTTCCTTCTTGGTCTCTGGAGTGACGATACGATCGCCACGGGTGTAGTCGCCGTATTCAGCGGTGTTGGAGATCGAGTATCGCATGTAATTCAGACCGCCCTGATAGAACAGGTCGACGATCAGCTTCAGTTCGTGCATACACTCGAAGTAGGCCATTTCAGGCTGGTAACCGGCTTCGACCAGTGTTTCAAAACCGGCTTTGACGAGGGCAGAGACACCGCCGCAGAGAACGACTTGCTCGCCGAACAGGTCGGTTTCGGTTTCTTCTGCGAAGGTTGTTTCGATGGTTCCTGCACGGGTACCGCCGACACCTTTGGCGTAGGCAAGGGCGAGTTTCTTCGATTGCTCAGAAGCGCCTTCGCCCATGGCGATCAGGCAAGGGACGCCGCCGCCTTTGACGTATTCACTGCGGACAGTGTGGCCAGGGCCTTTGGGAGCGATCAGAGCCGTGTCGATCCCTTTTGGAGGCACGATCTGGTTGAAGTGGATATTGAAACCGTGAGAGCACATCAGGACGTTGCCTGGCTTGAGGCCCTTCTTGATTTCGGTTTCGTAGACATCGCGTTGCAGTTCATCTGGCAGCAGGATGTTGATCAGATCGCCTTTTTCAGCGGCTTCTGCGGCTGAGACAGGCTTGAAGCCGTGTTCGATGGCCAGATCGTAGTTGGGGCCGCCTGGGCGTTGGCCGATGATGACGTTGCAACCAGAATCGCGCAGGTTCTGAGCCTGAGCGTGTCCCTGGCTACCATAGCCGATGACGGCCACAGTCTTGTCTTTCAGCAGTGAGAGATCGGCATCGTCGTCGTAATAAATCGTGATCGGCATAGCAGTACTTTCGAGCGGAGAAAGGCTTTTAGAGAGATTAGAGAGAAACAAGACGGAGACCCGCATGCGGGCCGACTACTCAGCCGTCTCGCTAAGTTGTGGTTGTTGGGCCCGCAGGAGCGCAATACGTCCAGTGCGAACCAGTTCCAGGATGCCATAAGGACGCATGACATCGATGAAGGCGTCGATCTTTTTTTCCTGTCCGGAAATCTCGACCATGATGTGCGTCTGGCTGACATCGACGATCCGTCCGCGGAAGACATCCACCAGTTCGCGGACTTCACTGCGTTTGCCATTCTCCGTACTGACTTTGAGCAGCATGAGATCACGCTCGACGAAATCCTGCTTGGAAAAGTCATAGACTTCGACGACAGGAATCAGTTTTGCCAGCTGCTTGCGGACCTGATCGAGTTCGCGATCATCGCCGCCGACGACGAAGGTAATCCGAGAGAACTCAGGATTTTCGGTCGTACCGACAGCCAGCGAGTCAATATTGAAGGCGCGGGTTGCCAGCATGCCGGAAATCTGGGCCAAAACCCCCGGCTGGTTCATCACAAGAGCAGACAGAACGTGTTTCATGGATGGTATCTCGAGTGAAAAATGACGCTTTCCGCCTCGCCAGTGCATTGATGCGCGGCGTTGCGGAAAGTCAAAAAAGTCTACAGGTTTTCATGCCATGTCACAATGCAACCAGACAAGTCGGCCTGACAAAGCTTTGGAAAGCGGGCTGACACGAGCAGCGGGGTTCTGGTTCTATGGGTTTTTCGGCCTAAGGTTGTTCTTGGTGAGCGGGGGTTCACAACGAAATCCCGTTCGGCACAGAATCTGTCTGACTTCTCCGTCCTGAAGGGACGATTTCTACCAGCCCAGGATGAAATCCTGGGTTGCCAAAACACTATCACCCTCTCCACCGACCCTGTAGGTGTCGTTCACCGCGAGAATCCACCAAGCCCCAATCGTTGGCGAGAGGAACGATGGTGAATCCGCCCTTACAGGGCGGGCATATCCTCTCGAACCGTAACCCAGGGTTTCACCCTGGGCTGGTAGAAATCGTCCTTTCAGGACGGAGAGGTGGGCTTGGTGTGTATTCAATGCGTTGGGAAATAGTCTGCAGTTAAGACAGGGAGTTGATACTCCCCGCTCGCCTTTTTTAGGGGCGGCAGGTCTCAAAATACTCCGCGAGGGCCGTCATCAGCCGGTCCAGGTCGGCTTGTGAGGTGTAGAGGTGGCAGGAGATGCGGAGGTAGAGTTTGTCCTGCCAGCGCGGGAGGAGGCATTCGATCTGGTAGCGGTCCCAGAGGAAGACGCGGAGGGGGTGCAGGCCGGTTTGAGCGTCGGGGTTGGGGACGAAATCGGGCATGGGCAGGGTGATCATGCTGCCGTAGCGGTGCTGGCCTGACTGTTCGGGTTTGTGGGTTGGGATGGGGTCGATGCCGAGGGTGTAGTCGAGGCCAGTCAGCAGGCGGTACGACTGGCGGGCGGAGGCGACGAGACCCTGGGTGTAGTCGCGGAAGGTGTCGAGGCCGATGGTTTCGGTGATGAATTTGATTGCGGACGGGACGGCCAGAGCAGGGGCGGGGTTGCGGGTGCCGAGCCAGTGGTACTCGTCTTTCCAGGTCGGTGCATCTTCCCGCATGTTGCGGCCCCAGCTGATGATCGAAGGCTTCATGTGTTGCTGCTGGTTCGGAGTGACATAAAGAAAGCCACTGCCCAGGGGGGCGGACATCCATTTGTGCAGCGAAGCACAGTAATAGGTGCAGCCGATTTTATCGATATCGAGCGGGACCTGGACCGGGGCGTGAGGGCCGTCGATGCAGACGGGGATTTTCAGTTCGCGGGCACGCTGGCAGATTTTCTCGACGGGGAGAATGATGGCGGTCGCGGAGGAGACGTGGCTGACAACGAGCAGGCGTGTTTTCTTGGAAGCTGCCTGGAAAAGTGTCTCGACGATCTCTTCGTCGCTGCTTAGCGGATTCGGGAGTTTGCGGACGACGATGCTCGCGCCGACCTCTTTGCACTTCTGACGCCAAAGCCGCAGGACCGAGCCGTATTCGTGGTCGGTGAAGAGAACTTCGTCACCTTCTTTGAGGTAATGGGAGGCCGCAACCATGTTCATTGCGAAGGTGGCGTTGTCCGCGAAGACGAGGTTATCGCCGCTGGTGCCGACGAAATCGCCGAGGACTTGGCAGGCTTCGTCGAGGTAGTCCGGCAGGTTGCGGACGTAGAAATTCATCGGGTTGGAGGCGAGCAGGGACGTCCAGCGAGCCAGTTCTTCCTGCACGACGAGCGGCGTCGGTCCGAATGATCCGTGATTGAGGTAAGTGACCCCTTCAGCCAGATTCCAGTACTTGCGATACTTCGACACATCCTGGTCGACGCTACTCATGGGGTTTCGCCTGTCGTCTCCGGTCGGAGTTTCGTGAGACGCTCGTAAACTTTTCGGGCAGATTCCGGGCGAGACTCCGGGCTTTTCTGCATTAATTCCTGGATCAAAGTTCGCGCCTCATCCGACGACGCGTCTTTGCGCACCAGTCGTTCATCCGGAAAACGGAGATCGGATTCGAGGTGCATTTCCATGATACCGTACGGATTGCTCGTTTTGAACGGCGGGACACCGTAAAGCATCTCATAAATCACGCATCCAAGTGAGTACAAATCACTACTTGATGTTGCCTTGCTGCCGCGGATCTGTTCGGGGGACATGTACATGACGCTGCCGACGGTCATGCCGGAGACTGTCAGCGAGGCTTTGGTCGAATCGAGGGCCAGTCCGAAGTCGCCGAGCTTGATCTGATGGTCATTGGTCAGAAAGATGTTGGCGGGTTTGATATCGCGGTGGATGATGGCTTGTGTGTGCAGGTAATCGAGTGCACGGGCGATCTGGGCAGCGTATTGAAGGACGGTACTGCCGGGGAGCATGGAATGCTTCTGGAGGACATGCGACAGAGTCCCGCGTGGGATGTACTCCGTGACGATGTAGGCGCCGCGTTCGTCGATGCCGCAGTCGAGGTATTTGAGCAGGTGAGGGTGATTGATCTTCTGCAGGATCGCCATCTCGCGCATAAAGCGTCGGTCGAACTGCTCATCATGGGCGGCATGCTGTCGCAATGTCTTGATGGCGACGGTTTCGCCAGTGTCGGTGTTTTTGGCAACGAAGACGAACCCCGCACCGCCCCGACCGATCTGCTCGCCGAGTTCATAAGGTCCAAAACGCACGGGTTCCGGCGTTGCAGGAGTCGCGTTTGCCGCCTGCGATTGGTTATTCCGCCATCCGAACATGTTCAACTTCCGCGAGCGTCTGCGATATCGATCAATGATGTGATGAACCGCCTCCGCAAATGGCGATTCTCCGTCAACTCATTTTCATTTTAGGACAAGCACCTGCGATTTACGAGGCGAATTTTTTGCCGTCGACGTGAAACGGGACGCGTACAGAAGCAGCGTTGCGAGATGAGCCCCGGAGTGAGAGTGCCGCGTTGATGTTCAATTATCGTCGATTGACGGTCCGCACAGCGGAACTTACGGGGACTTGCCTTCGATGAGGACCGATTTGAGCTGGTCCATCTTGGTCTCGGTAAAGAGGACGTAGGGATATTCTCGGTAGCTGGCATAGACACGATTTTGCTCGACGCGTCGACGGCGCAGCGTCCAGCGTGACCAGTCTTCGTCGGTGATGCCGGTTTGAGAGCGCAGATCGTTTTTTAATTCGGACAGCTTTTGATGCCAGCCGGCTTTGCGTTGCTGCTTGCGATGGTAACACTCTTTCGAGGCACAGGACTGCTTAAGATTGAGCCCCGTTGGAACCGCGGGTTCGAGGGCTTTCAGGTGTTGCTCGAAGTCAGCGAGTGACTTATTGATTGACTGGGGTGAGGCAGAGGCGGTCACACTGTTGACGTTGTTCCATGGCTCGACGAGCTGGCCTTCGACGTCGAAGAAAGCGGCTGGATTCCACAGCCAGTCGCGGTGCCACTGGTCGATGTCGCAGCCGATATCGCCGCAGTCATTCTCGTACTGAGTCAGTGGAAGATAGGCGGTCGCGGTCACGACTTGATATCCGGGGACCGGCAGCTGCCAGAATTCGCGGATGATCTGATCGGTGATTTCGTCGTACTTGGCGCCGCCGATGCCGTGGATGAAGTAATCGCCGAGGAAAAGGCGAGAGAGCATTGTCGTGCTGACCGCGCGGGTGCGGATCTTCCAGCCTGACTGGTTGACCTTTTCCAACTCAGCGGCGAGCAGGGCATCGTCGACGAGGACCTCTTCGCTCATCGCGGTGTGGAAACGGCCTCGGTCGCTCAACAGGACCTGATTGCCTTCGTGTTTGACGAACAGAGCGCGACGGACGGGCAGGTCGACGTGCCAGATCCAGAAGGGGGTTTCGATCCACTCGCCATCGAGTTCGAGATCGCGGAACGGGACGTGAGATTGCGTGATCTTGTTGCGGAGACGGTATTCGCGGAGGGCGTCGTTGTGGATGCTTGCGAAGGTCTCTGCGTTTTTGAGCAGGTGAGTGAAGAAAGGACGGAACGAGCCGAGTTCGCAGAGGCGGCTCAACGGCACATCGAGCAACTGCAGGCCGCCAGCTTGTTCGAAGCGGCGGCGCAGGAAGGTCAGGACGTCGCGGAGATTGGGGTTCTTTTCGGCATATTCTCGAGTTGCGGGCCAGAGTTCGCAGAGGAGGAGTCCGTCGCGGGTCCCTGCGAACTGCTTGAGGACGTTGTCTTCGAACGCAGCGAAGGTCGTGGCGTCTTCGATGACGACATCTTCCCAGGGGACTTTCGAGCGGCCGTAGTCGAAGGAGATGAAGGCGTGTTTGAGCGTTTTGCCGTCGTGTTCTGCGGAATCATCGACGGGGACGACGATCGAGCGGGAGCGGATCGTGTCGTTGTCGACGACGATGTTGATCGCGATGCCGTCGGTCAATTTTGCGAGCTGACTGGCGATCACGTTTTTCGCCCAGACGCCCGGATGAGTCAGCTGAGGCTGGTGGCCACAGAGGACGAACGGAACATCGGTGCGAAGTTCGCCAGGGTGGATGGCAGGACCGGTCAGGTCGGTGGAATACGCGAGGGCAGCTGCAAGGAGTTCGCGTCGGGCGATGTTGCGGAGTTCGACGAACGGGACGCCCGCGACCAGCAGATTCGAGTCATCGTACATCGAGACCTGGCGGACGATCTGCTCGGCTGCGTCCGCATTGTTCGGAACGCAGACAACGCCCAGATCCACGCGCGGTGCCCGGATCGACAGAGTCGAGACGGGGTCAATCGTGGAAGCTGGGCTCGTCATGAAGGATTTTCAATGGTCGTCGTGCAAAGGGGACTGAAGGTCAAATTCAGCGACAGGAAACGGAATCCGCGAATCGGCTGCCATCTTCGATCGCGGTCAGTTCCTGCTGGATGACATCCTGATAATGCGCCATCCGGATCTGTGCGTCATCCAGGGAACCGCCGAATGAGCGTTTTTCGTCGAGATAAATGAGTGGAACCGGAAATTCCTGAATTGTCGTGCCCAAATGAGCCGCTTGAATCCAGAACTGCAGGGGCATCGCGTAGCCGAAGACCGTGATTTTGAAGCCTTTGAGTGCAGAAACTCGATAGGCTTTGAAACCGCAGAAGGTATCCGTCAGGCGGTAGCCGAGCAGCTGGTTTAATTGACGGGTGATCTGAACGTTGATTGCGCGACGTTGTTCCGGAGGGATGCTGTCGCCGTTGAAGGCTTTGAGATATCGGCTGCCGGAGATGATATCGATGTTTGGCTCATCGGGATTGTCATCGTTGGCGAACAGGGCCTGGGCCATTTCAGGGATCAGCGCAGGCTGGTGCTGCCCGTCGCAATCAATGGTGACGACGGCGTCGTACCCGTGCTCCATCGCGTAGGAAAATGCAGAGACGAGGGCGGCTCCGTAACCAGCGTTTTTCGCGTGGGTCAGGACTTTGATGCCGGGGATCGTTTTGAGAATCTCGCCGGTTCGGTCTTTGGAACCATCGTTGACGACGAGCACATCCTGCGCATATTTTTGCACCTGTGGGAGAACGTCCCGCAGGTGAGATTCTTCGTTATAGACCGGTAATGCCGTCAGGATGCGTTTCATAAGTCATCTCCGTCAGTCCCTCCCGGATGAATGGGAGAGTGTTTGCGCGACGTCCTATTCGCAATCCACTCGCAGCATCAGCCGCGAAACGAATAGTTGATTCTAGGGTGGGTCGGACCGAAAACAATGGCCTTACAGGTTCCGAAGGAGTTTCTCGCGGTTTCCCGCATACGGAGGGAATCCCAGCCGAATCATGATGAACTTCGAGCGAATCCCGGTTGAGCGGTTGTGAGCGTTCACCAAGTTCCTAAAATGATATTGTGCACGATGATCGCGGCACGGACGTGCCAATCCCCTTTTCCGGTCGCTCCTCGAACGACTCGTTGACGCAACTCACTTATAACCGACACCATCAGGAGACATCCCGTGGCTTACCAGCTCCCCGCACTTCCTTATGCCTACAACGCTCTTGAGCCTCACTTCGACGCCAAGACGATGGAAATCCACCACACCAAACACCATCAGACCTACATCAACAACGTCAACAAAGCCCTCGAAGGCAAGCCCGACCTCGAGAAGCTGAGCGTTGAAGACCTCGTCGCCGGCATCAACAACGTGCCAGAAGACATTAAAACTGTCGTCCGCAACAATGGCGGCGGCCACGCCAACCACGCCCTCTTCTGGACCGTCCTGGGACCAAACGCCGGCGGTGAACCAACCGGCGACCTTGGCAAAGCCATCACTGAAACCTTCGGCAGCTTTGCGACCTTCAAAGAAAAATTCGCTGCAGCCGCGACGACTCGCTTCGGCAGCGGCTGGGCCTGGCTGGTCGTCAAGGATGGCAAACTCGCCATCGAAAGCACTGCCAACCAGGATTCTCCCCTGATGGAAGGCAAGACCCCGATCCTCGGCCTCGACGTCTGGGAACACGCTTACTACCTCAACTACCAGAACCGACGCCCTGATTACATCACGGCGTTCTGGAACGTGGTCAACTGGGCGGAAGTGACCAAGCGATACGATGCTGCGAAGTAAGCTGGGTTTGACAGAATATTACAGAAGGCGAGTCACGATGGTGGCTCGCCTTTTTTTGTTCTGAACTCCAGGTTCCCGGGTGGTCCAGTCGTTCATGGCTGGATCGGCGAAGCCGACAAGAAGCGTCGCCATACGGAAACTGTTGTCGTTACGACGTCCACTCGAAATGAATGCGTATGGTGACGCATCTTGTGAGCGTTGCTCACCCAGCCATGAACGGCTGGGCCACCCCGTGCTCCCAGGGTTTCACCCTGGGCTGGTAGAACTCGTCCCTTCAGGACGGGGAAGAACCCACGCGTTCTGCATCCCATCTTGCCCCGGGTGCCACTGGCTGTGCCAGTGTCTTCGAATCATGTGGGATGATGAATTCGGTCTTGAGTGAATGTTCTTCGATCATCGTGGGTCTTTTCGAGAGTCGACGCACTTGGGCAAACCGCACTGGCACAGCCAGTGGCACCCGGCATTTTCTCAAGTAATCCCCGTCGGCAGTTCACAAACTTCCATTGACTGGATCAACCCGTCTTTGATCGTGAAGCGGTGGCCGACGTGGGTGTCGGCCAGGAGGGTGCCTTGCAGGTCGTGGACGATCTGGTGGACGTCGACCAGAATTGTTCCTGCCGGTTCGGGATGGAAAGTGGTTGGTTCGACGTGGGGGCTGATCTCGGACCACTGCTCGGACCAGTACGCTCGGACTTCGTCGTGGCCGCGGACAAAGCCTCCCTTGAACGCCCTCGGCCAGGCAACGTCGGTCGACATCGTAGCGAAGGCGGCGTCAAAGTCGCGGGCATTGAACCCGGCGTAGGCGGTTCGGAGGAGTTCGATGTCGGGGGAATGCTGAGGGTGCATGAAGGACCTCGATGATAGAGGGATGGCGGTCGAGCGAAGAATCAGGGACCGCGCCGCAGCGAGTATAGGTTGTCGACACGAGTCAGCCAATGACTGAAGGGAGCGTCACTTGGCACAGTCAGAGATGGCTTGGAATTTGAGGCGTTCATTCAGGCTGGTGATACTTTTCTGGCAAGAATGATCAGAAAGAACGCAACTACCAGGAGGGGGGATGACACCAGCATCAGTAACACACCGCCCAGTGCTGATGTGCCGCAGACAACAGCCGCCTCAGGAAGTTGTTCGAAACGAACGACGGTGCTCAAGTAGAGAACCATTCCCCACAGGAACAGCCCAATTGATGGGATGGCGAGGAGGAAGCCGAGTATTCTGAGAGCGATTCTTCCGATTGGGTTACTCATCGTCGCGTCATTCAGGAGTGTCATGCAATGGCAGATCTAGTCTCTGATCATAGTCGATTCGTAGTTCTGGGCGCTACAGATTCTCGCCGACGAAGTTATCAGGAAGCCCGACAAGTTTCCGTCAACAGGCTTCGATCATAGCGTATTGAACAAAGAGCTTGAGAAGCCAACAAATTTAACTATATTACAACATCTTTGTGTGCCAAAGATATTATATATCAATCGAAATCAATTTCGTTTGCTAGCCTGCGGATGTACTCATCTTGTTGCCGCTGTTGAATTTCTCTCGCAATTGCAGCTTCACGACGTCGAGTTATTCGTTTAGAGATCTCTGCATTGACAATCTCGACAACAAGTTTGAGTGTATCACGATGAATCTCCTTGACTTCTTCGATTGTTGTGCGAGTTAGAATTATTCGATCACCAACTACTTCAGCGATTCCAGGCCGATGCCTTGTTGTGAATCGAGGGGGATTGTCCCAAGTTTGTACAAACAAATTTGACCATTCGCTGGAAGGAGCGAAATTTAATTTAAATGGAATCGAGTAAAGTGCACTACCTCTTGTTCCATCATTTCGAGGCTTTCCAAGTTCATCAATAAGCACTCCCTCAACTCGAATCAAACTGTTCTCGGCACTATGATTTGCAATTTTCGGGCTTGGGATTGGCGGATGAGTTCGTCTTCGTGAATAAGCGGTATTTGTACCAATAGGTGGGGCCTTTTCTCGACAGTTGAGGAGTGTTGAAAGCAAATCATTATAGTTATCCATTGAATATGGATCACTAGTTAGATCAACCCAATACTTACCGTTAAGCCACAGGGGAATAGAGGTTTCCTTTGTACCAGTACGCAAAATCGGCAGAAACTTTCGTTGATTAGACTCCGTGAATAATTCGCCAGTCATGATGTTGCCCTCGTAACCAACTCCTCCTTGTCGTAAGTCAGATTTTTTCTTATAGTTTGGAGTGCACACGATTAATACAAAGCTGTTGAGTCGTATCGCGTTCTCCATGAAGTGAGGTAATTGGTCGCCTGGCACCACGTCCCACTGATCCAACGCGACGTCAATTCCATCACTGCGAAGCTGTGAAGCAAATTCTTTAATCCATTTTTTATGCTCATTATTGTCCCACGAATACGAGATAAAAACCTTTGGGGGCTGTAACTCAGAAGATGAGTTTGTCATCGTAGTGGGCCTTTCAATTAACCAACCAGCGTTATTCGCTCTGTGTCACATCTCCAAAAAGTTCCGCAACAGCTGTGTCCCGCTCTCGCACAGAAAACTCTCTGGGTGGAACTGTACGCCGTGGATGGGGTATTGCTGGTGTCTTAGGCCCATGACCTCCAACGCGTGGTCGGCGTCCTGGGTCCAGGCGGTGATTTTGAGGTGGGCGGGGACGGTGTTTTCGGGGACGACGAGGCTGTGGTAGCGGGTGGCGGTGAAAGGGTTGGGGAGGTCTTTGAAGACGCCCTGGCCGTCGTGGTAGATTTGGGAGGTCTTGCCGTGCATTAAGCGATCCGCGCGGACGACCTGGGCGCCGTAGACGTCAGCCATGCACTGGTGGCCTAAGCAGACGCCGAGGATGGGGATGGAGGGGCCGAAGCGGTCGATGATGTCTCGCGACAGCCCGGCTTCTTTGGGTGAGCAGGGGCCGGGGGAGATGACGATCTTCGAGGGCTTGAGAGCTGCGATCTCGTCGAGCGTGATCTGGTCGTTGCGTTCGACGCGGACCTCGATCGACGGGTCGATCTCGCCGAAACGCTGGACGAGGTTGAAGGTGAAGGAATCGTAGTTGTCGAGGAGGAAGAGCATGGAAGAGGGCTTAGGTATTGGGGGCTTGGGTATTGGGACTTAGGGCTTGGTCAGAACAGGGGAGCATTCACCACGAAGGCTCGAAGTCGGACATGCAGTGGCACAGACATTTCTGTCGGCGGCTGAGTTCGGGAGAATCAGGGGATTTGTAGGGTGCTGGTGAGGCTCCGCGAACCGCACCAATTGTGGCCTCGACCGTTTCAAAGGTGATGATGCCGCATTTGGTGCGGTTCGAAGACTCACCGGCACCCTACTCTTGCAGATAGGCTGGAGAATATCGTAGCAGAGAATAGCCGAGCGGGAATCTAAGCGGCTCGGTTTTTGTGGTCGGCTGGGTGGGTGATGAAGAGGCGTTTGGTGTTGGGGGCGGGTTTGGGAGCGGGGGGTGGGGTGATGGCCTGGGGTTGTTTTGGCTCTTCGAGGACGGCGGTTGCAGCGACTGGTTCCGGGGCGTGATAGGGAACGGGAGCTGGTGCAGGCTGGGCGACGGCGACCGACGCGGGCTTGGCAACAGCAGCTGGTAATGCGGCCGGGATCGGAGCGGGAGCAGGTTTTGGGGCGGCAGCTTTCGCGGTTGGGGCAGGGGCGTTGCCATATTTGTTGTTCTGGAAGCTGCTCTTTTCTTCGATGATTGAGGACGCGTCGAAGCGGGAGCCGAAGTAGATGCGCTGGGCGTCGGGATGGTTGAGGACGGTCTCGGCGTCACCGCTGCAGAGGACCTGGCCGGCGAAAATGACGTTGCTGCGGTCGCAGATCGTCAGGGTTTCCCGCTCGCGGTGGTCGGTCAGCAGGATAGAGATGCCACGGTCACGCAGGTCAGCGATGATGTCCTGGATGCCGTTGATGGTGACCGGGTCGATCCCGGTGAATGGTTCGTCGAGGAGGATCAATTGTGGGTTCGACGCCAGACAGCGGGCGATTTCCAGACGTCGACGTTCCCCGCCGGAGAGCGTGGAGGCGATCTGGTGGGACTTTTTATCGAGGCCGAATTGCCCGAGCAGGCTCATGGCCCGGTGCTTGCGTTCTTTGGACGACAGCGGCATGAACTCAAGAATCGCGATCAGATTCTGCACGACGGTCAGCTTCGTGAAGACCGATTCGTCCTGTGGCAGATAACCCATGCCGAGCCGCGAGCGTTTATACATCGGCCATTTTGTGACGTCCTGGCCATTGAGAATGACGCGACCTTCTGTCGGAGAAATCATGCCGCAGGCCATGCGGAAGGTGGTCGATTTGCCGGCGCCGTTGGGTCCGAGGAGGCCGACAATTTCCCCTTTTTCGACGTCGAAACTGACCCCGTTGACGGCTTTTTTGCCGGGATATTCTTTGACGAGATCAATACATTCGAGGATGGGCATCGTGGGCTCCTCCATGAGCGTCGGCGCGAAACTTCGAGGATGAGCAATCGTTGCCATCCTGTCCCTGTGTTGAGAGGTTGGGAGTCTATTCGATTTGCGGTTTCGGGCTCAATGGGAGATTGGGTGGGGAGAGTGGGGGGAATGAGGTGATGGTGAATTATGAATACATTGCAGCCTGACGTCGTTAATGCAAATGGAGGCGAGCTATTGCCTATAGCCCACCCTCATCCGTCGGCGAAGCGCCGCCACCTTCTCCCCTCAAGGGAGAAGGGACTTAATACAGATCCAGTCAAGAAAGAAGGGAGGAGAGCTTCCTTATCGAATTCGTTGCATGCGGGAGAAGTCGGGGTAAAAGGGGACGGTTACCATGGGATAGTCTTCGGTTTTGAGCTGATTGCCGTCGTAATACTTGTGGTTTTTCAGTGTGTACATTCCCTGTCCGTCTTTGCCGCCGAAGGGGATGGCGTGTGGCCAGTAGATGAAGAAGGCTTTGCCGGAGATGGCATGACGCGGGACGGTTTTATTTCGTGACCACTCGCGACCATCCAGGCTCATCGGGCTGTTATCGCCGAGCATGAAGAAGTGGTCGGGGCCGATCTCGGTTTCGAACTCGTCGTTCAGAGGAGCGAACTCGGAATAAAGTTCTCCCCAGACCTGCGGGTTGTTGAGGTTATTGCGCAAGTTTCGCAGCCAGGTGTTGCGCTGATTTCCGTTGTTGCTGTATTCGTCGTATTTGCTTTGGCCGCGGTAATAGATGTCCCGTTTGAGAACGAGATCAGAGACCGTCATCGCGACATTGCTGGCTGCGATTCCGACGGGCGAGAGGTCTGCTGCTTGTGGTCTCAGAGAGTCGGTTGGCTTGCGGTCGTAGCTGTTTTTGCCAGAGAAATCGACCAGATCGCCATTGACCCACAGACAGAGCCGGTTATCAACGTTCGCGAACTCGACGTGATACGTGCCCGGCCCGATCAGGTGTGAGCTGCCGGTCGCGATCTCTTCCCAGGCCGTGTTGCTCATGGACGAATTGATGACGCCAATGATGACTGCTCCCGTCAGCGGGTCGACATGAAAGCGGTAGCGATAAACGCCTTTGACGCATTCGAACACGATCAGGGCGTTTTCCTCGATCGTATCGATCTTCAACGTCGCATCGACGGTCAGATCGCCGACCCAGAAGATGCCGTCTTCGAGGTAATCGATGACGCGTGTGGAATCGGATTCAGCGTTGTAGCCACAGAAATCGGAGATCAGACGCGGCTGTGGATTGCGGACTGGTTGCTGGTTGATGACGTCGGCCCAGTTGTCGGGCATGGGGACGAAATTGCGGTAACGCAGCCATTGCTGTTTGGCTGCGGAGGCGAGCGTGTAAGTACGGTTTTCGCGATCCGCCTGCCAACCTTCAGGTGTCTCGTACCAGCCTGCGACATTGCGCGATCCCTTGGATGCAGGGTTGGGATCGACCGACGCCCAGCGTTCCGGCCAGCCTTGATTGAGCAGGTTTTTCGGCGGAAACGCATCATCGTAGACGGGAATCTGAATGTCTTTTTGCTTGAATGGATCCTCTTTGCGGAGGATTTCTCGCTGGCGAGTTTCGGGATCGATGCGGTAAAGGTCGCCGCGCTGGATATGAATGATTTCGTTGGGGAGTCCGACGAGTCGTTTGATGTAGTTCGTCTTGGGGCTCATCGGGTACTTGAAGACGACGACATCAAAACGATCCGGCGTTTCGAACTCATACGGGAACTTGTTGACAAGAATGCGATCGCCGTTGAAGACGGGGGCTTTGGCGGCGTCGTTGTGCTGGTAACGGCAGTTCGGGCAGATGGCCTGGTTGATGCGTTTGTTGGGGTTGTACAGCGTTTCTGTTTCCATCTCGCTGCTGGCGCCGAACGTGAAACGGTACTGGCATTCCGAGCAGACCATTTCTTTATTACGACCGTAAAGCGTCGGCGCCATCGACCCGGTGGGGATGATGAAGGCTTCTGCTTCGAATGTCCGGAAAACAAACGCCAGAATGAACGCGATCACGAGCGACTCGATCGTCTCCCGAACGCCATCTCCCTGATGCTTCTTTTTCTTTTTGGTCTGGGCCGCTGCCGGCGCAGATGTCGGAGCAGACTTCGCGAAAGGATTGGAAAAGTGCATGAGGTAGATCTATATCAAAGTTGATATGCGGCGGAGAAATTCTCCCCAGCCGCATGTATGGATTTTAAGTAGGGTGCTGGAGAGTCTTCGATCCGCACCAAAACGACGTTCATTCGCACAATTGGTGCGGTTCACTCTATTAATCTTACAGAGTATTAATCTTACAGAGTGCCTCACCAGCACCCTGCATTTCTCAGTGGAAAGAGTGATTCGCTGGCGGGGCTGCGATCTTGAATCTTAGTGGATCGACTTCATGCGGGGAATATCAGGCAGGCGGATCGTGAATTCCTTACCTGCGAATTTGATCACGCCCGGTCGACTCGGCAAGTGCAGGAAAAGAGGCTTGCCGATGAGGTAACTGGTGTGGATGGTGCCCGGTTTCCAGGTGCGGGAATCGAGCGAAATGGGGCTATTGTCGCCTGAGAGGAAGAGTTCATCCGGTTCGAGCTTCCAGGCTCGTTGCGGGGAATTCTGCTGCGTGCGCGAAGCCGTTTGATGTCGGTAATAGATGTCACGATAAACCTTCAGCGACGGAATCTCGATCTTTCCCCCCGCGACTGAGATCTCCATGTGGACGGAACCCGCATCGGGGTTCCCTGGTGATGAAGACCTCGAACGCTCGAATTCCGGGTCGTACGAAATAGCAGACACGACATCCTCATTGATGGCGAGCGTCGCCCGACCATCGACGAGCGCCAGTTCCAGACGCATGCGGCCGCTGACTGTAAACGTCTTCTCGGTCGAGGTCTGGCTGTCGACACGGACGGTCCCGGACTTCCTGGCGAGGTCAATCGTTATCGTGGTTGTGACCGCGGCGTTCTCCAGATGCAGTGTGACGAGACCCGTCGCTGGCGTCGGATCGATGGTCGTGGCCAGCGTCACGTCCTGAACCTCATATGGCTGGAGGTTGTATTCCTGGCGGTTGTACGAATAAGTGTCAGTGATGGGTGTGACGTGGGAGAGTCGAAAAAGTTCCTTGACGGCTGTCTCGAAAGCAGGATCGATCTGTTCTGCTTTCGCGGCGCTGATCATGTCATCGGCTGCCTTAAAAGGCAGGCTGCCTCGACACTTCAACGCTGTATTCTTCAGGTCGTAGGTCAGTGGTAAATGGTACGATTCCGCAGCGAGCAGTTTCTCCGGCCATGACGAGAGTGGCACGCTGGTGGTGGTCATCATCTGACGTCGCTGCCAGTTGCGAAAGGAGATCGTGGCCGGCGATGTCGGGCTCTCGGAGTGCAGCTTCCAGGTGTGGTTGTCTTCATCGAAGTCGGAAAGTTCTGGCGTTACGGTGACCCAGCGTCGGCGCCAGTCGGGATCTTCATCTGTGACGTCCAGAGACTGGTCGTCGACCAGGATCCGCGAAGCATGGTTGACATCGCGCGGCTTGCGGGCGAGTTCCCCGTCGATGTAGACATTCCCACCTTTGAGCTCGACGGTCTCTCCTGGCAGCCCAAGGACCCGCTTTACATAAGCCTGCGAAAAGTCCTCGGGGTGTCGAAAGACGACGACTTCAAACCGCCTGGGGGATCGCACCTCATAGGCATGCTTGTGAACGAGGATCTGATCTCCCTCGATGGGCTTGAGCTTCGTCACATCAATCGGGTAGGCCGTGCAGACGGGGCAGCGAGCGGCTTCGTTATCGGGAGAGCCGCTCTGAGTCACGCCCAACGAGAACAGGGTATTGCAGTTCGGGCAGACGATCCGCTTGTGATACCCCCAGAGCGTCGGCGCCATCGACCCGGTCGTGATCATGTAGCCTTCCGCAATGAAGCTGCGAAAGATGCAGACCGCAATCGCCAGAAACGCCAGCGTCTCGGTGAGCTGGCGAATGAGGGATTCGTTCGTGGGTTTCTTGGTACTCATGCTGTCAGAGTTCTGAAGGACGAACCAGTGTGGCACGGCCGTGTCGGCCGTGGATCTTTGCATGGGACGTCACTTGAACATTCGGCACGGCTGACACAGCCGTGGCACACAAACGACGGGTAATTACTTCATCTGCCCGCGTTTCCAGTCGATGATTTCCTGGAGCAGGTCTTTGCGGTTCAGAGTGGGTACTTTGTTGATCGTCCGTTTGAGTTTCGAGACATCAGGGACACGTCGTCGGACGTCTTCGAAGTCATCGCCGTAGGCGTCTTTGTACGGAACATACTTGATTGGAATATCGCCGCCGACGAGGCCGATGATTTCTTCAGCCAGCTGCTTGACCGAAACAGGCTGGTCGGCACCAATATTGAAGATCTGTCCGGACGCAGCCGGGGTATTCATCAGAGTGATGATGCAGTCGACGACTTCTCGAACGTGGGCAAAACAGCGTTCCTGACCGCCATCATCGTAGACCGTGATCGGCCCACCTTTGAGAGCGGCTTCGACGAAGCGCGGGATGACCATGCCGTAGTGGCCGACCTGTCTGGGGCCAACGACGTTGAAGAAACGGCCGATGACGACATCGAGCTTGCGCTTCTTGCTGTAGGCGAGAGCCAGGAACTCATCGATCGCTTTTGAGCAGCCATAGGCCCAGCGTGGACGGGAGGTCGGGCCGAACTGGAGGTCGTCTTCTTCGTTCCAGGTTTCCTTCGTGTACTTGCCATAAACCTCGCTGGTCGAGGCGAGGAAGAACTTCTGGCCGGCGGCCGTCGCATGACGGAGGAGGACTTCGGTCGGGTAGATATTCGTTTCGATCGTGCGGACCGGGTCGTCAGCGACGAGTTTCACGCCGACGGCTGCGGCCATGTGATAAATGACGTCGACGCCCTGGGTGACTTCCGTAAGCAGCACGGGGTCGGTGATGGAGCCGACCACGAGGCGGAAATTCGGGTTGTTTTTGACGTGATCAAGGTTGGGAGCCTGCCCGGTTGAGAGGTTATCGAGCGCGGTCACTTTGTCGCCGCGGGCGAGAAGGGCTTCAACGAGATGGCTGCCGATGAATCCGGCACCGCCTGTGACAAGGGCATGACCCATGGGGGTTGGCTTTCTGAAGGACGTGAATTCATAACGAAGTGAGCTCGTTTGCTGGTCATTTCACTGTAGCAAGTATCGAGACAAATGCCCAAGCGGAAAGGGGCAAAGCAGCCCTGTTGCCTACGGAATACGTTAGCTGTTCCGGATAGGCGGACGTTCAGTGGGAGAAGACTGGAACGCAGAGCTCGCCGAGGGGAGCAGAGACCGCGGAGCAGAAGTCCAGATTCAACGCAAAGTCGCGAAGACGCAACGAGAAGAGAAGATAAAGGCATGTCGAAATGAGAAAGGAAGATGAGTCACTCCTTTCTCGCCCTGTAACACACGTCTTCCTTCGCGTCTTGGCGGCTTTGCGTTGAATCTGGAAGTCTTCTCTGCGAGTTCTGCTCACCTCTGTTTCCTCTGCGTTCCAGTCCCTTTGCTCAGCCGGAATGTTCGGTGGAATTGACAGGATCGATACAGTCGCGCTAATCGGATTAAACAGAATAACCCTGACAACCGCTCCAATCGGTATCGCTGAAATCGGTTGGATTTTCCCCTAAGTGCTTTTCTTCTCAATGCTTGCGTATTTGGGTCGCATTTCGACAGGTGGTCCGGTTATAACGATGGTACGCATTCTGCCTATAACTCCTAACGTGACAGCAGTAACGGTTATCACGATCAAATCGATGAGAGCGGTTTTAACGAGAACCTGAGCTGCTCACTCAACCGAACACCTTACCGTCGGCGTTTGAACGCGTCTGATGGTTTTGAGATCACCACTTTCCTCGTGTGAGAGTGCGTGTGGCGACCTGAGAGACCGCCAGCCGTGGGACGCGAGCGTTGAAACAACGTCGAAATGACCGAGTGAAGATCAACGCGTCACACTGAAGCCCGTTTTTGAGAGAGCGGGCTTCGAGAGAACCTTCAGGGGGACGGAACTGACCCGACGGGGACAGTTCCGTCTTTCCAGAGGGCCCATTATTCACAGACTGAAACTGCGACCGAGCAAAACGATTCGAACGGCTTTGAGAGAGCCCGTTCGTTGACCCCTGTTCCTAATACAGCCGAAGCACAGATTCCGAAGCACTGGAGAACATCATGAGTAAGAGCATTCACTACGTCTGGGCCCTGGGCCGCGACCTCTGGACCGACACCCGCGGATTCATCATTTCTGCAGAACTGGTCATCCTCACCAGCCTGCTGGTCGTGGGCCTGATTGTCGGCCTGACCGCCTTGCAGCAAAGCGTCAACGCCGAGATGAACGACGTCGCGGGAGCGATCGGGTCACTGAATCAGTCCTATTTTTACCAGGGCATGCACGCCTACAAAGACTGTGGCTGTTACCTCAAGTCGGCAACGGCGGGATCGTGTTTCCGCGATCTCAAAGATGAGTGTGACGCTGATCAATGCGAGATCAATGGCGATCATTTCCACTGTGTCAACACGCCTGTGGCGACTGTAAACAATGCACATGTGAAAGATGACCACGTCACGACCGAGGTCCTTGTTCCGCGTACTCCAGAAACCGCCGTCATTCAGAAAGAAGAAAAGACGGACGTCCAAGTCGCTCCGGTTCCCGAGACGACAAATGTGATCGTTCCGATTCCTGAATCTCAGACGAATGTCGTCGTCCCACCGCTTCCACAAGCCGGCTGTAACGACTGCGTTCAACCGAACGTCCAACCACTGGCGACCTGCTGCGGTCAACATAGTCGATGTGGCTGTGGCAAAGCTTTGGGGTACGGCTGTCAAAATGGTTGTGGTCACGCCTACGGCTGGGGCGGAATTCAGAGCGAATTCCCTTACCCGGTCGCCCCGATGGGATCTCGTCCTGCTCCGAATGCCTGGGGTGGAGTGGAGCAATCCGGCGGGTTTGGCGGATACGGTGGTGGCTACTATCAGGGTGGATACGGCGGGCCAGGCCAGTTCCAGTCACTGGATCGCACGGGGTATTATCGCATCCTGTCTCCCTGACCTGTCGGAAATCGGGGTGATTGTCACGGTTCATTGGCAGGAACTGTTAAGGACCTGTAAAGCAGCCCCGACATGTTGACCTGGGTCCACGCAACGTTTCGTCCTGTCAACAAAATGTGCTTTGGAAGCCGCATCTACCGACCAGTTCGGGAGATGCGGCTTTTCTTTTGCGCGCTTCGCGTTGCATTTCGGCATCAAACTGGACCAAGTGGCATTGCCAGTGCATCGAGGATTCTCTCGACAGGCAACTGAACGAGTTCTCCAGCTCACCAGACTGCCAGAGTCAACGGGTCGCCAGGACGCTGGATGACCAGGAACGGGATCCCTGCAGTTTGCTCATTGGATTCTCTCTCTTATTCCTGACAGTACGTGTTGCGGTGTCGCTGCCATCAGGAATCAAAACATACACACCGTTCTCTCGGTCTCTCTCAAAAAAAGGTTCAAACACATGTTCACAGCTCTTCTCAACGACGAAGCCGGTTTCATCGTCTCTGCAGAACTCGTCCTGGTTGCAACTATCGTTGTTATCGGTCTGATCGTCGGCCTGAGCGAAATCCAACACGCTGTCGTTTCTGAACTCAACGACGTTGCCGATGCTATCGGATCACTCAACCAAAGCTACTTCTTCTCTGGTTTCTCTGCTGCTAAGTCTTTCGGTGCTGGCTTCAAGTCATACACCCGCGGTTCTATCTTCGCTGATCAAACCGACGACTGCGACAACAACCAATGTGCTCTGTCTTGCGACGCTCCAGTTGTTGAAGGTCCTAAGCTCTAATTTGAGCTGACCTCAGCTGCTAGCTGATGTTGATTTCAACAGGCGGTGATGGAGCCCTTAAAACGCTCGGTCACCGCCTTTCTTCTTTTCCAGGGACGCGATCCCCTGCGGACCTTTTATCATCAAGACAAGCTCAGACTCCAGAAAGTTTTCCACATGTTCTCTGCCCTGTTAAACGACGAAGCCGGTTTCATCGTCTCTGCAGAACTCGTCCTGGTTGCCACGATCGTCGTTATTGGCCTGATCGTTGGCCTGAGCGAGATTCAGCACACTGTTGTTTCTGAACTCAACGACGTCGCTGACGCTGTTGGTTCACTGAACCAAAGCTACTACTTCAGCGGATTCAACAAAGCCAAATCATTCGGTGCAGGCACTGCTGCTTACACCCGTGGTTCTATCTTCGTTGACCAGACTGATGACTGCGACAACAACCAATGTGCCCTGTCTTGCGACGCTCCCGTCGTCGAAGGCCCGAAGCTCTAATTGTTGTTGACGATTTGAATGGATTGCGAACATGGTGGGGTGGTTGTTGTTGTTGACCATCCCACCTTTTCCTTGCGAAGAGTTGTGTCGACTGCCGCGTTCATACTCACGGGGAATTCCCATGGCGATTGTGTTTCTGGGACTGCTGGCATTGTGGCTGATCCGGGTTTCGGAAGGGGTGATGATCCTTGGTGTCGTCCTGATTCTGATGGCCGGCCTGCAGGGGATTTTTCAGCTCAGCGTGATAAATCTGGTCAACCAGTTGGATGTCTTGAAAAACTATTGATGTCGGATGTGGCGTCAATGATGCTGTCAAGGCGCGCGGCCGGCAACGTAAAGGCTGCTTGACAGGCGGATGGCTCTCCTTTTTGCTGAATTTCTCGATTTCGCGACTCTGCTCATTCTGTCGCAAAGCTATTGACATCGAGAACTTGCGCGGACTCCTATTTAACGCAATCTGCTTCCTTCCTCACGACTGGCGGGCACGGCGGTATCGCGTGTGCCTTAACAAAGTGTTGTGAGTTCATCCGCTTCAGCCGGCGGAGTGTGTGGTGAGCTTTGCTAGTCGCTGCCTGCCCGATAGATGGCAGGCGCGGTCTCTCTCTGCACGCACGCATGTTTTTGCATGCACAAGGAAAATCAAATGTTCAAAGATCTCTACCTCGATCAGAGCGGATTCATCGTCTCCGCAGAACTGGTCCTTATTGCGACTCTGCTGGTCGTCGGACTCGTCGTCGGACTGAGTGAAATTCAGCACGCCGTCGTCGCTGAACTCAACGATGTCGCCGATGCGGTTGGAACTCTCAATCAGTCGTTCCTGTACTCAGGGTTCTCCGCCAAGAAGGGGAACGGCCAAGTCAAGTCGTATGCCCGCGGCTCGGTTTTCTGGGACGAACAGGATGAATGTGATAACAACCAGTGCGGCATCACCTGTGACGCACCGGTTTACGAAGGCGCCAAGCACTAATCTCGTAGGGTCCGCTGTGCGGACCGTAATACGTGTTGTCACGAATAAGAAGATGGAACTTCTCAGAAACGTTCCAAAGCTGGTCAGGTAATGAATGTCGATTGATGGTCCGCACAGCGGACCCTACAGATCGCATACGATTGCTTGATGGTCCATTTTCAGACACAGGCCTGATTCGTCAGGACTGTGTCTGTTTTTGCGCGTGGGGACCTCTATAATCGTGGTATGACCACCGGAATTCCCAGTATCGAAGTCACTCTGACGGACGACGTGATCGATTCACAGCGTCTCGTCGACGCAGTGACGTCGAAAGATTCGGGAGCGATTGTCCTCTTCCTGGGAAATGTCCGTGAGATGACGACCGGACGTCAAACCCTTTGGCTGGAGTACGACGGCCACCGCGAACTTGCTCAAGCGGAACTCGAACGACTCGCGGAAGCGGCGATGTCTGATTTTGGCGTCAACCACATTGCGATCATTCACCGCCTCGGCAGACTCGAACTTGCTGAGACGGCTGTCGCGATCTGTGTTGCCAGTGGGCATCGCAAAGAAGCGTTCGCGGCCTGCAGCTGGCTGATGGACCGCATCAAAGAAACGGTCCCGATCTGGAAGAAAGAAAACTGGGCCGACGGCTCCACCGAATGGGTTCATCCGTCCGTTGAGGGAGTCCGCTCATGATCCGCGATCTCCCGCTCGTCGATACCTTCGGTCGAGTCCACGACAACCTGCGGATCAGCGTGACCGACCGCTGCAACATTCGCTGCTTTTACTGCATGCCCGCGGAGAATGTCACGTTTCTCCCCAAGCCTCAATTGCTCACGTTCGAAGAGATCACGCGGTTCGTCAAAATCGCTGTTTCATTGGGCGTCAAAAAGATTCGTCTGACTGGCGGCGAACCTCTTGTCCGCCAGAACCTCGAAGTACTCGTCGAACAATTGCGCGAGATTGATGGTATCGAAGACATCGGCCTGACGACCAACGGCATCCTACTCGCCGACCAGGCCGAGCGACTTTATCAAGCTGGTTTGCGGCGGCTGAACGTCAGCCTGGATGCCCTCGATCCCGTGAAGTTCAAGCAGATCACGCGACGAGAAGGGTTTGAAAAAGTCATGGCGAGTCTGAAGACGGCGCGCGACGTCGGGTTCGAGAAAATCAAGATCAATGCCGTCAGTATTCGCGGCATGACCGAATCGGAGATCATCCCCTTCGGTCATCTGGCGCGCGAAACGGGCATGGAGATCCGATTCATCGAGTTCATGCCTCTCGATGCCGAGCGTGCCTGGGAACGCGACAAGGTTCTTTTTGCGTCCGAGATCATCGACGAACTGGCCCGTGAGTTCGGCCCGCTTCTGCCTGTCGGCGAATACGATCCCCATGCCCCCGCCAGCGAGTATCAGTTCGCCGATGGCGTGGGACGGATTGGGTTCATCGCGTCGGTCTCACAGCCGTTTTGCGGGAGTTGTAATCGCTTCCGTCTGACCGCTGACGGCAAGATCCGCAACTGCCTGTTTTCCCTCGAAGAAACGGACATCAAGTCCCTCCTGCGAGGAAACGCCAGCGAAGACGAAATCCGTATGGCCATCCGTCAGTCGATCTGGGACAAAAAAGAAGGCCACGAAATCAACGCCGCCAAATTCATCCGCCCCGACCGAGCAATGCACTCCATCGGCGGGTGATTTTTGATCTGCATTTGGAGATTCACCACAAAGGCACCAAGAACACAAAGACTCACGAAGAAATGACAGGAGACGAGCATCCTGTGATTTCACATCTGACTCAGATCATTCTGATTTCTTCTTTGTGAACCTTTGAGTACTTTGAGCCTTTGTGGTGAAATGTTTTCTTTCAGGTTTTCCAACTGATTCTTAGAAACCGGTGTCCCTGTTGACTCCCCTCTACCTCGACCACGCCGCCACGAGCTGGCCCAAACCCGAAGCGGTCTACCAGTCCGTTGACTCCTATTCCCGCGAGATCGGCGGCTCCTACGGTCGTGGCGGTTACCGACGTGCCCAGGACACGGCCCGACTCGTCGACCAGTCCCGCAACTCCCTCGCCAGACTCCTCGGCGTCACCAAACCCCAGCAACTTGCCTTCACTTACAGCTGCACCGACAGCCTGAACTTCATCTTCCAGGGCCTGCTTCGCCCGGGCGATCACGTCATCGCGACAGTCTTCGAACACAACTCCGTCCTGCGTCCCCTCTCGCAGTTACACGAACTCGGCGCGATCTCATTCACGCTGGTCGAGCCTGATGAAAACGGCCGCATCACCCCCGCCGCCATCGACGCTGCGATCACGGAAGAAACTCGCCTCGCCTGTGTCACCCATGCCTCCAACGTCACCGGCATTCTGCAGGATGTTAAAGCCATCGGCGACCTCTGTCAGGAGCGGGATATCTTCTTCCTCATCGACGCGGCCCAGACGGCAGGGCATGTGCCGCTGTTTCTGTCGTCGATGGCGGTCGACTTCGTCGCGATGTCGGGTCACAAAGGCCTGCTCGGCCCTCTTGGCACTGGCCTGCTTTACGTCCGCGAAGAGATGGAACAACACGTCCTTCCTTACCGCCTCGGCGGCACCGGCACCAACTCAGAAGACCTGCTGGCCCCCGATGAGATGCCCGCCCGCTTCGAATCCGGCAGCCTCAACGTCCCCGGCATCGTCGGCCTGGGGGCTGCCGCTGAGTTTCTGCTGAAGGAAGGTGTAGAAGCCGTCCAGTCCAAAACGGCGAAACTGACGCAACTCGCCATCGACCGCCTCCTCGAAATCGAAGGCCTGTCTCTCGCCTATCCCGACGTCCCCGCCACCGAACGGGTCGGCGTCCTCAGCCTGATCGTCGAAGGCTTTGAACCGGACATCCTCGCGACCATCCTCGACGATTCCTTCAGCATCCAAGTCCGAGCCGGTCTGCACTGCGCCCCGAAGGCCCACGAATTCGTCGGCACCCTCGCGACGGGGGGGATGTTACGAGTCAGCTTCGGAAATACGACGACGGAAGAGGATGTGGTGCGGTTTGTGGATGCGATGAAGAGGATTGTGACATCAGCTTAAGTTCCAGCTGATTCATAAGGCTTCAATTATTCATTCACCAATGTCAAAACAGGTAGAAAGTCCATGCAAACTGATCTTCTCCAAGCTGTGATTAATCACTCAAACAAAACCAAAGACACCTCCCGTTACGCACCGGTCACTTCTCATTTGATCGAGCAGACTGAGACGGAGCTGGGATTTGGATTGCCTCCCTTTTTGAAGACATGCCTGACTCAGTTTCGCAATGGGGGGTTCGGGCCTGGGTATGGGGTGATTGGAATTGGAGCGGGTGGTTCTCAATCGGACTTCGGCGATCTGGTCTCCACCTACCGAGTCTATGAGAACGATCCCGAATTGAAGTGGGATAAGGGGATGTTGCCGTTCTGTGAATTCGGCTCTGCAATGTTCGCATGCGTCGATTGCCTGGACCCCGAGTACGCGATTTACACATGCGAAGAAGCGGAATGCTTCCCTCAGCGCCGCGGTCTGGAAGATTTCTTTCGTCAGTGGATTGAAGGCGTTCCAGGACTCAGCTCTGATCACGTTGAGCAAGTCTCACAGGAAATCGTCAACCCGTTCAATGGGCAGAAGACGACTATCTTCGGGCGAAAGAAAAAGGAGAGCTGAGGGAGACTGGAAATTGGCGATGACTGCAATTCCACCAGACGATTTCAACTCGTATTTGCAGTTGTGCCGGTGAATGGAAATATCATGCGGTTTGATGATTTATCAATTATGATTCGTCTCCACCGCGAATCCGCTTCAACTTCTCTGACAGTTCCAGCACGATCTCCGGCCGCTCGGTCCACAGGTTGACCGTTTCTGCGGGATCTTCTTTGAGATTGTAGAGCTGGCCGGTTGCTTCTCCTGGTTTGGGTTCAACTCGCTTGGGAGCTGTGAATCCTCCTGATCCTAAGCCGGCGATCAGCTTCCAGTCGCCGTGGCGGATGGCGAACATGCCGTCGATGGAATGATGTATCGTTGTGTCGCGGACAGGACCTTCTGCGGTTCCGTTCAAGACTGTCAGCAGGCTCACGCTGTCTCTTGGCGTTGCAACATCATTGAGACCAGCGACTTTCGCCAGCGTGGCATAAAGGTCTGTCAGGCAGACGGTCTGGTCGGAACTTGAATTCGCGGCGATCACGCCTGGCCATTTCGCGATGAGGGGGATGCGGTGTCCGCCTTCGTGGATATCTGCTTTCTGCCCGCGTCTTCCGTTGGCACCGTCGTGATCATATTGCTTGATATCCACCGGTCTCCAGTATGCGCCATTATCGCTGGTGACGATAACGAGTGTGTTTTCCTCGAGGCCGATTTGTTTGAGACGTCCGAGGATTTGGCCGATCGCGTCGTCGGTCATTGCGACGAAATCACCATAGGGGCCTGCTTTTGACTTTCCTTCCCATTCGGGAGTTGCCAGCCAGGGAGTGTGAGGGGAGGTCAAAGGGACGTAGAGAAAGAACGGCTGGTCTTTCGACTGTCGATCCAGATAAGCCAGCGATTCGCGAGTCAGCTCTGGGAGAACATTGATGTGCGTGAAGCCTTCTGCAAGCGTTCCTTCGCGCCAGTAGCCTTCGCCACCATCACGCTTCGCCTTGCTGCCGTTGATCGTCGAGTTCAAGGGGGCGGTCAGGCGTTCATTGCGAATGAACACATACGGGGGCATGTCGAGCGAGGCGGCAATGCCGAAGAATTCCTGGAAGCCAACGCTGTTCGGGCCAGGGGTCAATGCTTTCTCAAAAGTGGTCTGAGCCTTGGGTCGGGATTCGTCGTAGGCCTGAAGCCCCAGATGCCATTTCCCGATACAGGCCGTTCGGTAGCCAGCTTTCTGCAGGATTTGGGCAATCGTTGTCCTTTCAGGTTCAATGAGCAGGCGGTCATAGCCATTGAGGACACCCTTCTTCAAGCGAGACCGCCACGCATAGGTGCCTGTCAGCAGTGCATAACGAGTGGGAGTACAGACCGACGACGGCGAATGCGCATCCGTGAACCGCATCCCCTCTCGCGCCAGCTGATCAAGATGCGGGGTCGGGATTTTCGAGTTCGGGTTGTAGCAGCCCACGTCCCCCTGTCCCAGATCGTCCGCAAGAATCAGCACGATGTTCGGCGGGGCAGCATCGGCGGAGATTGGTCTCAGAGCGAGGATTGCAATGAGGAGAACCGCAAACTGGATGGCCTGGAGCATGGCGTGTCCTGCGAGTCGTGGAATGAGCGTGTTCCCTACGGCTTATTCAACATCTGCGTCGCGTTGTTGAGAAGCTCGGGGTGGATGTACGGGATATCGAGCTTGAAGGTCGTTCGTCCCGGGTGGCTGAAGACGTTGATTTCGCCGTCGTGTTCGCGGAAGATTTTTTTGCTGACGGCGAGCCCCAGACCAGTGCCGCTGGTCCCTTTGGTCGATTCGAAGATGTTGAAGAGCTTGGTTTTCATCTCCTCAGGGATACCGGGACCGTTGTCTGTGACCTCGGCGACGAGGCGGTTGCGTGGCAGGTCGTAGGACGTTGTCACGATGACTTTGCCGTTCTCGACTTCACGAGCCGCATCGATGGCATTGGTGACGATGTTCAAGACGGCCTGGTGAATGCCTTCGCTGTCGAAGACCGATTCGGGCAGGTTGTTGGCGGGGTTGAATTCGAGTTGAACGTCGAACTCCTGGGCGCGTGTATTCATCAGTTCGATGACGTCGCCGATGATGGTGTTCCAGTTGCCGGGGGTCAGTTGTGGTTGACGCTCTTTGCTGAAGGTGAGCATGTCGAGGACGAGGTGATAGATGCGATCCTGGTTTTTCTCGACGATCTTCCAGCCTTGGACGATCAGATTCTGATCTTCCTGAGCGAGGCCACGGTCGATGAGGTAACTCCCGCCACGGACTCCCTGCAGGATGTTCTTGATGTGGTGACTGAGCGTTGCGATGGTCTGGCCGATGGCAGCCAGTCGTTCTGCCTGGACGAGGGATCCCTGGAAGCGGTGATTCTCGATCGCGAGCGCGACTTGTCGGCCGATCGCCAGAAGTACGCGAAGCTGTTCATCACGGAACCGGCCGAGGTTGCTGTCATCGATGCGGATGTGACTGGCCTGGCTGGTGATGTCGACATAGATGATGCCACTCAGTCCCGAGCGTCCGATGATCGGCACACACAGGGCTTCCGAGATCCCTGCTTGCAGGATCGAGTTGCCGGTTTCAAATCGCTGATCGTGACGAGCATCGGTTGTCCGGACCCCTTGTCTGGTGCGAATGACATAATCGATGATCGTCCGAGAGAGAGGCATCTGCGAGGCATCATGCCCGCCGCCGCGGTCGCTGAAGACCGATGGTTTGACTTCTTCGGACCCCGGATCGCCAATCAGAATGCAGCCACGATCGCCTGCGATGACCTGCAGGATCTTATCGAGAATCCGCTGCAGTAGTTGTTGCAACGACAAGGATGACTGGACGGAGGCTTCGGAGATTTCGTAGAGCAGTTGCAGGTTGAGCAGGGAATCGGGGGAGGTCGGGAGAGGTTCGCCGAGCCCTTTGCCGATGTGGATCTTGATATCGCGACGGGGACTGACCTGCGAGACGATCTGTGATTCGTCGCCTGTTTCCAGCGACATGAATTTGACGCGTTCGGATGCCTGGGAGATCGTGTCGTCGACACTCTTCGACTGGAACACGAGGACGCTGCGTCCGACTTGAACCTGGTCGCCATTTTCCAGGCGGGCTGTCTTCACGGGCTTATTATTGACGAACGTTCCGTTGGCTGAGGCGTTGTCGGTGATCGTCCAGTGGCCGGCTTCGAACTTCATCGTCGCATGGGCGCGGGAGACTTCGGTATCGAGCACGCGGATGGCGTTTTGAATGCCACGACCGATGCCGACGGAGTCTGATTCGATGACGAATCTCAGACCCTGATCGACGCCATGAATGACGAGCATCGTCGCCTTGGGCACGGTCGGTTGCTCCTGGCGGGTATCAGCCTGTTGGATGATGACCCTATTGGCATGAAGTCAGTATGGGCACGAAAACAGTGGTGGGACGGATAGCCGCTGCTCTCCGGAGGGGGGATCGCGACTCGTCGTGTGCAACCGCTGGAACATGGAAAGCTGATTGTCTGGTCAGCCGTCAACGATCAACTCCACCTGGCGCGATCGACGCTTGTCGCAGATCTCAGCATACTTGCGACGTTTACTTTCGACAAATCATATCCCACCCGGAACGCTAAAACCCGTGGGAAAAGAAAGGGCACGCCGTGCAATCTGTTTTCTCTTCAGTGTCGATCCTGAAAAGTGCACCACGGATGGACACGGATCGAGGGAGGAGATTTGAACCGCAGATAAACGCAGATGGACGCAGATGAGAGGAGAGAATGGTACTGGTCCTTATCTTTCTTATCTGTGTCAATCTGTGTTCATCTGTGGTTGTTTTTTTCTGATGTCGGAAGCTTTTTAGTCTTCGAGTTCACTCAGAATCGAATCGACGCGGCCGATCAGGTCTTTGTATTGAAACAGGGAGTCGAGGGGGGAATCGTCGCAGGCTGATTTGTCAATGACCGGATTCGGTGTTGCAGGTGCGCGACCGATGACGATGCGGGGGACCGACTGGTATTTCATCTCGACAGCGGATGCAATCGGATGCTGCGAGGAGACATTCAGGATAATCAGATCGGGCTGGTCCTCGAACGCGGGCTGCTCGATTTGTCGGACGGTCTGAATCTGGCGGACCTGGGCGCCTCGTGGCTCGTAGAGGGCTCTGAGGACGTTCGAGGTATCGGCATGTTGGTCGCAGATCCAGACATTTCGAGAAGTGGTCAGAGTCGTCGACATAGGAAGAGCCTTGGGGGCGTTGTGAGGCGGGAACGAGGGGCAGGCAGGATGACAAGCGCGGGCGGCAGGGTATCGGCTTCATCCCATCGTGTCAAAAGCAGATCCGGGAATAGTAGCGATCAGCCGCAACTTTTTTACAGAAAAGGACTTACGGGGCTGGCGCGGGTGCAGGAGCCGGGACGCTCATCGGCAGCGGGGGCAGGGGCGGGCAGGGCGGCCCCAAGGGAGCAGACGGGTAACTCGTCATGGGAGTCGCCATCATCTCGGCCTGATGATGCATCTCGAATCTGCGTAATGCTTTATGGTATGTGCTACTGTATCCCTGGGGTTCCTGATACGTCGGGACACAACGACAGCCGTCCAGCAAAACACTGGCTGCAAGCATCAAAGTGAAGGCGACGACGCGGCGCATGGCGATCCGGTTTCCACACAAGGAGTTAGGGAATGTATCGGAATCGCAGAAAGTCCGGGTGAGGCAGAGTTTGCAATTCGACTTATCAGACTGACGGAATGGCTTTCGTCGCATCGAAAGTCCTTGATTGATGCGTTTTGTGAGGGTACAGTGGACATTCCTGCCTGACTTAAACCCACCATTATGGGGACTTAGCTTCAAATCGAAGCAATCCCTCATCCGACCTCGAAGACTCGGCCACCTTCTCCCCGGGGGAGAAGGACCGAGAAAAGTCCTGCCTGATGATGTTGTCACTGTTCACTTTGAAGAGATTGCCTGCTGCGCTGATGGTGTTGTCGGTTCTACTGCCGTCGGTGGTTCGAGCGAGTGACTTGTCTGAGTTCCAGACGAAGATCCGACCTGCTTTGGTGACCTTGTGTGCGGACTGTCATGATCCAGAGGATGCTGCGAATCATGTCCCGTTTCTGAAAGCAACAACCGCCGAGCAGATCTCGCATCAGCGGAGCATGTGGCGCAACGCCATTATGCAGTTGGAAAATCGGACCATGCCGCCTGCGGATGAGAAGCAGCCAAGCGAGCAGGAGCGGCTGGAGATTGTTCGCTGGGTCGATGAGTATCTGCGAAAGACGGCCATGGATGCACCGCGTTACGCGGGGAGCGTTGTCGTGCGTCGGTTGAATCGACACGAGTATGACAACACGATTCGCGACCTGCTGGGCCCCAACCTTGGCTTCTCCAAAGTTTTCCCGCGCGATGGCTCGGGAGGCGAAGGTTTTGATAACAACGGCGAGACGCTGTACCTGCCGCCGATTCTGCTGGAGCGTTACCTGGATGCTGCTGACAAAGCGATCTCCTCGACCATCGTTATGCCCGAGCTGAAACTGTCGCTGGGTCGAGCCGATTTCTTCCCCGAAGAACAACTCAGCGAGGCGGGCATCTCCCTCCGCAAAGACAAGCGTGGCAGCGTCCTTGTGAACGTCTACGAGGAAAGTGACTACACTGTCGAACTGGCGATGCAGATTGCTGACACGGCGAGAGGCGAAGTCACAATCTTCGTTGATGACTTGTCGGCGAAGCGTTTCAAGGCAGATGATGTTCCGCAGAGCGAGAAAATCACACTGACGTCGGAACTCAAGCTGGCTCGTGGGTGGCATGTTGTTTCCGTCGATTCCGCAGCGGATGCGACGCTGGTGTCGGTCAAGATTGAGCAGAAACGCAAAGAGCATTCCAAGGAACGACTGGCGTTTCATGAACGATTGATGTCGACTCGTGGCGATACGCAACCCCGTTCTCGAGAAGCCGCTCGGGCGATCCTGACGCGGTTTGTCCGTCGAGCGTTTCGTCGTCCTGCGACCGATGAGGAAGTCGCAGGGTATCTGGCCCTTTATGATCGGGCCAGCAGTCGGGGAGAGGTCTTTGAGTCGTCCCTCAAACTGGCCATGGAAGGGGTGCTCGTTTCGCCGAACTTTCTGTTTCGTGTGGAATCTCTGGCGAAGAGTGACGCCATCGAGCCGATGTCGCCGCATGAACTTGCGACGCGTCTGTCTTATTTCCTGTGGGCCAGCATGCCGGATGAGGAGTTGTTCGCAGCCGCTGATCAAGGTCACTTAAAGACCGATGAAGAGGTGCTCAAGCAAGTCGATCGCATGCTGGCGGATCCCAAGTCGGAAGCCTTCTATCGACACTTCGTCAGTCAATGGCTGGGCACCCAAGAAGTCGGTGAGCGGGTCGTGCCCAGCACGGAGAAGTTCGCGAAGCAGTTCGATGCAGAACTCTATCATGGGATGAGACAGGAACCGATTGAGCTGTTTCGCTATTTGATGGAGAACGATGGCAATCTTCTGGACCTCGTTTCCGCAGATTACAGCTTCATCAATGAACGTCTCGCGAAGCATTACGGCATCGAGGGTGTCAAAGGCAAAGAGTTTCATAAACATCGATTTGATGATGGCAAGCGTGGCGGGCTGCTGGGGATGTCGGGGGTTCATCTTTTAACGTCGCATCCGGATCAAACGAGTCCTGTCCTGCGTGGGGCCTGGGTACTGGAAACGGTCCTCGGGACTCGCGTTCCTCCACCGCCGCCGGATGTCCCGGCGCTCAAGAAGCCCAAGAAAAATGAGAAATTGACGCAGCGCCAACGCCTCGAAGCTCATCGCGCTCAGGCGAGTTGCGCGGCCTGCCACAATCTGATCGACCCGATCGGTTTTGGACTGGAGCATTTCGATGTTCTGGGACGATACCGCGAGGAAGAGGAAGGTCAGCCTGTCGATGCCAGCGGCGTCATGGCGGATGGTCGAGCCTTCAACGGTCTGGCAGAAATGAAGGTGATCCTCGTCGAACACAACGACGAATTCGCCCGCACAATCGCTGCGAAAATGCTCGGCTACGCCATCGGTCGAAGCCTGGTCGACAAGGATCAGGGAACGATCGAGCGCATGTCGATCGAACTGGCAGAGAAGAATTTCTCGGCTCGTCATCTGTTGAAGATGGTCGTGCTGTCGGATCAGTTTCAATGTCGTCAAATCGTCAACGGAGAATAACCATGTTTAAACCGATCTCTCGACGCACGATGCTCAAAGGTGTCGGCGCTGCTCTCGCGCTCCCCTGGCTGGAAGCGATGGCCCCCGCGATCGGCCCGGCCCGTCTGACGAATCCTCCGCTGCGGACGGCGTTCTTCTTCGTCCCCAACGGCGTCTGGCCGGAAAATTTTACTCCGAAAGGGACCAGCGAAGAGTATGAGATCACGCCGCTGCTGAAGCCTTTGGAGCCGCATAAAAACGAGTTCATGATCGTTGAAAACCTGTGGAACGAAAAGACCGCCGGGCGCAACGGTCACTGGCCGAAGGTGCCGGCGTTTCTGTCGGGCGGATTTGTCGTGCGGACCTCGGGACAGGATATTGATACCGGGGGCACCAGCTGCGATCAAGTTCTTGCTCGCGAGATCGGGCACAAGACATCGCTGCCTTCGCTGGAACTGGGCGTCGATGAGCCGTACAGCGGCGTTGATAACGTCGGCGGCGGGTTTGCGCGGATCTATGGGTGTCACATTGCCTGGCGCGACCCGAATACGCCGGTCCCCAAGGAGATCATCCCTCAACTCGCGTTCGACCGCCTGTTCCGGAACAGCCCATCGAAGCCGCTGGTTTCCGGTCTTGATCCACGGCGAGAAGCGATCGTCAACAGCGTCATGAACGACCGCGTCAGCGTCCTTGACCTCGTCAACGAACATGCCAGCTCGGTCAAACGCAAGGTCTCGCTGAACGACCGGACCAAGATCGATGAGTACATGGAATCGGTCCGCGATATCGAACGACGCATTGAATCGACCTCGAAGCCACAGCCTCGCTGGGTCAACGATCAGCGTTTCGACCTCAACCGCCCGGCTCCGGGGATTCCCAAGAGCCATCAGGAACACATGCGTCTGATGCTCGATATCCTCGTGCTGGCGTTCTGGACGGATACGACCCGCGTCGCGACGTTCATGCTCGGCAACGCCCAGTCGAACCGACACTTCAGCTTCCTGGAAGGGGTCGAAAGCGGCTTCCACTCGATCTCTCACCACGAGCGGAAGGACGACAAACTCGCGGCCTATCAGAAGATCGTCGGCTGGCACATCGGCGAGTTCGCTTACGTCGTCGAACGGATGAAAGCATTGCAGGAAACTCCTGGCACGACGCTGCTCGACAACAGCATGCTCCTGTACGGCTCGACCATCCGTGAAGGGAACAGCCACGAGCACGAAAACCTCCCCCTGCTGCTGGCAGGCCGGGGAGCCGGGACGATCAAGTCGGGTCGACGGATCATTGCCCCGAAACAGACGCCACTGTGCAACCTCTATCTGTCCATGATGGACCGCATGGGCGTCACCCTCGCCCACTTCGGCGACAGCACGGGTCGGCTGGAGGGGTTGAGCTGAGAGCGAGTCTTCTAATTGATGTTTTGCGCGAAATGTAGGGTGCTGGTGAGTCTTCGAACCGCACCAAAACGACATTCATTCGCACAATTGGTGCGGTTCGCAAAGCCTCACCAGCACCCTACAAGGAATTAGAAGATTGCGTCTGATCGGGAAACGCACCAGATGTCCCTTCAAGAGTTAGGTGTTCCCTGCTCAACCACCGGGAGGGCGAGGCTCCGTCCGAGCCGCTGTCCGGCGTTGCAACGGTTCAGAAGCAAATCGTCGTTGAACGATGTGCCGGAACTCGAAAACGTCGAGGCCATCGAAGTCCAACTCACAGCTTAGATTTCGCAACGCAAAGAAGCGGCTCACACGGAGGTTCGCCCTCCCGGCTTCGGATTGAATATGAATTTATTCACGCTCGTTTCATTCCGAAAGCTGATGTCCTATTCGTTTTCATCATCTAGTAATAGTGACTTTACCCTGCCTGAGAAAATCAGATGGATATCGTTTAAATGAATCCGAAGCCATTCAAAATATGATAACCAATTGGTCTCCTCTGCAAGATTTGCGTCACAAACATAGTAGATTCTGCACATTCGAACTCCGTCTTCCCTATGCCAAATCAATTGATTAATACTCTGCGATTGAATATCAGCTTCACTGGCGCGAAGCAAACTGAAAAAGGCTTGTGAGTTTTCATTCAGCACGACAAGTTCTGCTCGCAATTCATTTGGGCCAACCGAGTTTTTCTGTGATGTGGAGAGTGATGCAACTGCTGATATATTAAAACCAGATCGTCCGATTGCCAAAGCCATCCAATGCTGACGCTGAGGTTTAGTTGGGCGGAACAGGCATTGATTGTTTTTACAATAGTCGTGAAAACCAGACCAAAATCTATATTGCAGATCTCTTGCTGGAGACTGGCTCGTGATTTCAACGCTACGAACACCCTTTGAGACTTGAGCTGTCCAATCATTGGGAGAACTAACTACATTAAATTTTGGAGCTGCAAGTGAGTTTCCGATTCTCCAAAGCTCAACTTCAAGTCCGAAAAAATTGAGGCCTTCTGTCGTATGATTATTTAACCAATCAAGCGCTGCTCGATGCTCATCAGTAAAGCGCGCTGCAATCCAGACGATTGTGACTGCTTCAAGTCCTGAAGCGTACGTAATCAATTGACCAAGATGAGAATGGTCTGTCCTTTCAAGCTGATTCTCAATGAGTACCCATGTTTCTGTAGCCAGATCCTTACAAAGAATATCAGCACGAAAAGGACCGACGTTTTTTTCCTGGGCCTCAACCTCAAGATCAATGCCAATTGTATCACTTAGCAATGCGATGTTCGTATCCTGAGCTAACCAGGGAGTAAAACTGCTAGACTCGCTGAGCCAAGTCGTACGGAGGTCGACTTTTTCGAGGCGACCGAGGGATGGTGTTGTCATAGAAGGCTTTTCATGGGTTGGTATAGCTTAAAACGAATAAAGATCGTGTGATTTCCCGTTATGGAAATTGAGGTGATCACTGATTCCCCTTCCTCCGGGGTGACTTCTTCGCTTTTTCTGGAGGCAGTATTTTATCTATGCGTTTTGCCTGCTCGACGAAATGATCAAAATCACTCGTCGGCGTTGTCGCAGCGATGTGTCGTTGTTCGATCTGGTATTTTTCGAACTCAGATTCCGCGAGGCGGTCTGCCACTTTCTTCTGGATCTTACCTGCGTGATTGAGAACAGCCCGGTCGTTGAATTCCAGGAAGGCGTCGAGTTTGCTGAGCCATTGGGCCATTGTCATCGTCTTTTTTCGTCGAGCCTGATCTTCAGCGAAGTCCAGGTACATCGTGACGATTCGATTGAGCTGACTGAGTTCATCCTCAGTAAGATAGTTTTTGGCGATGGTGACATCCGCTTTACGAACGGCGCCATCAGGTGCGTTTTTCCAGGTGGCCAGCCCCATGTGAGGAAGAGCCGCATTGGCTCGCTGCTTGATGATCTCGGCAGCCGTCATCCCGGTGATGGCCCATTCGAGTTTGTTCTGAACGGTCGCAAAGAACTCCTGGGTCAACTGGGCGTCGTTCTTGTAGTCAATGCTCGTCGCATAAATGTCAGTGATCTTCTGATAGAAGCGTCGCTCACTGCTGCGGATATCGCGGATGCGCGCGAGGAGTTCTTCAAAGTAATCCTCGCCGATGCTACGCCCTGCTTTGAGGCGTTCATCGTCCATCGTGAACCCTTTGACGAGAAGTTCCGACAGTCGAGAGGTCGCCCATTGGCGTAAGCGAGTTCCAACAGGAGAACGAACCCGGTAACCAACTGCGAGGATCGCTTCGAGATTGTAATGGTCGATCAGTCGAGAGACTTGGCGCGAGCCTTCAGATTGAACTATCCGGAATTTCCGGATAGTTGGAATAGGGTCAATTTCTTCCTCATCGTAAATGTTGATGAGATGCTCATTTACGGTTTTGACAGACACTTGGTAAAGTTCGGCTAACAGCTTCTGCGTCAACCAAACCGTATTGCCCTCAAGAAGGACGCGCAGGTTCGTCGAGCCATCCTCATAGATGAGAACCTGTCCCGAAGGAGGTTGGTTGTCTGGCGTTGGAATGAGTTCGCTCAAGGGAGGTCCTTACACCGCGAAATTGGGGAGCAGATGGGTGGCGTCTGGTGTCTCTGTGAGGCGTTGCCGAGATAACTTGAAGTAGCATTCTGTTCAGGTTCACAGATTACCGTGGAATCACTAACAGGGCAAATGAATCGAAGTCGCTTGTCGATGCAAAGCTGTTTTGTGTCCGAGTTGCCAGGTTTGGTTCAATCCCCATCCTCCTTTAGGGTCCATTCACCAGTTGATAACATCGTCTCTCCAGTCGAAACAAGAATTCTCATGAGAGACAGTTCTATGCTCACTATCCAACAAGCTCACGATGCCATCAATGCCCATGTCGATCCATTTGTGGCGGATCATGTCTCTCTCACCAGTGGCCTTGGCTTTACCCTGGCCGCTGACATCGTGACGCCGCATGATTCGCCGCCGTTTGCGAAGTCGATGATGGATGGGTTTGGGCTGTCTTACGCGTCGTACATGAGTGGGCGGCGGGGCTTTCGCGTGACGCAGTTGATCGCGGCGGGGACGATGGGATCGCCGGTAGCGGACGCAGATGAGGCGGTTCGTATCATGACCGGGGCTGCGATCCCTGCGGGAGTGGACATGGTCATTCCGATTGAGCAGTCGAATCATGACCCATCGACGAATGTGGTGACTTTCCCCGATCTGTCGGTTCGGCCGAACCTTAACGTCATTCTACAAGGGTCCAATAAGCAAGCCGGTCAGCCTCTGTTGAGGGCAGGGACGAAGCTTCTTGCGCAGCATATCGGTGCGCTGGCGGAATTCGGGATCGCGAATGTTTCTGTGAGACGACGTCCGACGGTGGCGATTCTGGCAACGGGGGACGAACTGGTGGCGTATGATCAAACGCCGGGCGTGACTCAGATCCGGAATTCGAATGAGGTGATGCTGTGTGCGCAAGCGTGGCAAGCTGGCGGGGTTCCTGTTGCTTTAGGGATTGCCCGAGATCAACAGGCTCAACTGACAGCGGCGATCAAATCGGGGTTGCAGTCTGATGTCCTGCTTCTCACCGGCGGCGTTTCTGCGGGGGACTTCGACCTCGTGCCGCCGACGCTGAAGGCCCTTGGTGTGACGGAGGTCTTTCATAAAATCCAGCTCAAGCCAGGTAAGCCGCTCTGGTTTGGTGTCTATAATCATCCCAACAACGGCAACACCTGTTATGTCTTTGGGCTACCGGGGAATCCTGTCAGCTCATTGGTCTGTTTCGAACTGTTTGTCCGTCCGACGATTGAGAAGCTGATGGGGCTTCCGGGGTTTCCGCTTCCGATGATCACTGCGACGCTCAAGTCCGACGCTTCTCATCATGGGGACCGCCCGACCTATCATCCTGCGAGTCTTGAATGGACCGCCACCGGCCCGGAGGTTCAGACGGTCCCATGGAAAGGCTCGTCCGACTTGTCGGCGACGATTGCTGCCAACTGCACGATCGCATTCCCCGCAGGGACTGCTCACTACCCGGTCGGCAGCCAGGTGCAAGTCCACGCGTGGCTCTCTTAGGCGAGCGGGGGGTGTAAACCCCCTGTCTGATACGCAACTGCCACCAACAAATGAGGAGTACGACTAAACAGCGACATTCCTGTCCGATGTCCTAAGTCGTCAAGCATCTTCCTTGCCCCCACTCTTAACATCTGACATCATGACTTCCTATTCCTTGTCATCTTTCCGCATTCATTTTTTCCCGACGATCTCCGCATGTCTGAACAGCTGATGGCCTGGCTTACGGGCGGATTTTTTACTGCGTGGTTCTTTGCCCTCGGGGGATCCTTTGGCAGCTTTCTGAATGTTGTTGTGTGGCGGATGCCGCGCAATAAGCCTCTCGCGCTGGGTGGGTCGTATTGTCCGAAGTGCAATACGCCGATCCTGTTTCAGGACAATATCCCGATCCTTGGCTGGATCAAACTGCGTGGGAAATGTCGAGCATGCGCCTTGCCGATATCGCCGCGTTATCCGATCGTCGAGTCGATCGCTGCGGTCACTTTCGCGACGTTTTTCCTTATCGAAGTTGTCAGCCACGGAGCGAATCTTCCGAACTGGTTTCCCAAGCACAACGGCGACTGGCTGACGGAACTTCCTGGTTGTGAACTGCTGACGATTTACGTTCGTCATATCACGCTGCTTTACTTTCTATTCGGGATGGCTCTCATCGACTGGGATCGCGAGAGCGTTCCCGCTCGATTGACGATCTTCACGCTGGTCTTGTCCTTTGTTTATACGTTACTCATGCCCGA
This sequence comes from Lacunimicrobium album, assembly GCF_052161635.1. Classification (GTDB taxonomy): domain Bacteria; phylum Planctomycetota; class Planctomycetia; order Planctomycetales; family Planctomycetaceae; genus SXPC01. The sequence goes on along the minus strand of NZ_CP197413.1, from coordinate 5,379,828 downwards.
GACGATGCCGTTGTCACTGGTCCCCGGCTTATCGGGCCTCGAGCAGAAAACGACGTATCAGACCGCTGCCCTGCACTGGTGTCTGAATGCGTCGATGTCGCTGTGCGTTGCCTTGATCATTCCTGCGGCGTGTCACTTCGCGAGCCTGTCGCAGCGACTTCTGATGGCGCAGATGCTGTTTCTCATTGGTTGCTATCTTGGCTGGCAGGTGGGTCTGTTGATGACCTTTGCGGCGATTCTCGCGCTGATTGTGCAGAAGATTCAATCGCGTTTTCCGACGGGCATCGCGCTGCTGTGTGCCGTCACACTGTTCTTGCTCACCTGGAGTCTGTTCGACAAGACAGACATCCCCTTGGAATCTCTGACCCTCAAGCAAAGTTATGTGGTCATCGGAACCGCCATCGTTCTGGGGTTTCTGACCAGCATGACGACGAAGCTGATATCCAAGCCCGCAGCGGCGTGAGAACGATTGGGCTCTCTGCCTTCGGGACCGCATGGAAGACACTGGCGGAGCCAGTGGCACGCGGGAGAGTTTAATCCAGTCCGTGTTTTTTCAGCTTGCTGTAGAAGGTACTTCGCGGCATATCGAGCAGGCGGGCTGCTTGCGCTTTGTTACCACCGGCGGCATCGAGGGCTGCGAGGAGTTGAGCTGTTTCACTGGCCGAGGTGGATGTGGAATAGGACGTATAGCGACGATCGCCTGTCGCGTCGTCTTCGTTGAGAATGAGACGACGTGGCGCGGCGGCAGCGGCGGTAAGGGCAGGCGTTGAGGGGCGGCTCCAGGTCTGTGGTTCATCAAAGTCGGGTTCGCCGAGGAAGTCGAACTGCTCGGAGCGAATTGACTGTCCATCCGAGAGCACAACCGCACGCTCGATCGCGTTTTCCAGTTCGCGGATATTGCCCGGCCAGGCGTGTCGACACAGTCGCAGAAACGCGTCATCGTCCATGTTGAGGACGGGGGTATTGCGGCGTGCTGCGATGCTCTGCAGGAAGTGCATCACGAGTTCCGGCAGGTCCTCGGGGCGATCCCGCAGCGGCGGCATGGTGACCGAAATGACGTTGAGGCGATAGAAAAGGTCTTCCCGGAACTTGCCTGCTTTGATCAAGGCTTCGAGATTCTGGTGAGTCGCGGTGACGAGACGGACATCGACTTCGATCGACTTGGTACTTCCAACGGGCTCGAAGCGACGTTCCTGCAGAACTCGCAGCAGCTTGATCTGAGTTTCCATCGTGATGTCGCCGATTTCGTCGAGGAACAGCGTTCCCCCCTGGGCGGCTTCGAAGCGTCCCACGCGATCTTTAACCGCACCGGTGTAGGCACCTTTGGCATGCCCGAAAAGTTCGCTCTCCAGCAGCGTCGGTGACAGGGCTGCACAATGCACACTGACGAGAGGTCCTGTGCGTCGCGGGCTGTTCTCGTGGATCGTTTTTGCGAGAAGTTCCTTGCCGGTTCCGCTTTCGCCGCGGATCAAGACGGTCGACTCGCTGAGCGCGATCTTGCGAGAATCTTCGAGTACCCGCACGAGCGCGGGACTGGAACCAACGATCTCGCTGCGTTTGAAATCTGGTCCCTGCTCAATCACGACGGCTGGCTTGGTGACGGTCAGACGGGCGAGTTCCTGATTCAAGGCGGCGATCTGCTGCTTCTGGTTTTCAATCTTGCGATCTTTCCGCTCCAGCTGTTCGTTCATGATGACGACGTTACTCTGGATCTTCGCACAAGTCAGCGCGACGCCGGTCATCTGCGACATTGTTCGCAGGTAAGTCACGTCTTCTGCGGTGAACGATGTCCCCGTTCTTTTCCCGCCAAGGACCACGATCGCGGAGATCTCGTCACCCATATCGAGGGCGTGGACCAGTTGGGCATTCACTTCTTTCAGAAACGCCTGAACGGGGGTCTGCGTTTGTCGGTTGAGCGGCGTCGTCCACTGCAGGGACGAACTCTGCTTGAGTGACTGCAACAGGTGGGAATCCAGCGTGAACGACGCTGGCTGATTGACGGGACCCTGTGATGCGACCAGCTTGAACATCTGGTTTTTCGCATCCGCCAAGTAAAGTCGAGCCGAGGTGACTCCCAGGACATCGCGACAGTTCGCCAGCATGCGCCCTGCGACAAGTTCGCGATCAACGAGGCGCCCGACCGGGACGTTCATCTGGTTGATCGCTTTGCCCAGTTGATACTTTTCGCTGAAGAAGCGTTGATCGATTGCTTTGAGGACGAGGTCTCGGAGGATCAACATCATCGCGATTGAAAGCATCAACAAGCCGATGATCGGAATCGATTTGTGCGGCGGAACGACTCCCTGATTGCCCGCGACAAGGAACCCGACTGCGATCAGTAAGGAGAAGGCAATCGTCACGCCGTAACCAACGGAGTAGTACATCACTCCACGGTTGATGAGCTGATCAACGAGCATCAGGCGGTAACGGGCGATGCCGATGGCATAGGCCATCGAAAACGACAAGCTGACCAGGAACATGGGAATGCGCGATTGCCCCAGTGCAAACTCGACGGGATCCTGGATTCCGATGAAGACCGAGTAGATGACAAGAATTGTCGACGCGACCGCTGCCCAGAGAATCCAGCTGATCTGCTTTTTCTCGATGACATTGCGGGCATGACGGTACGAATCGACCAGGCAGGCCAGACTGGCCAAGTAAAGGACAGCCGCGAGTGCCAGATAACTGTAGATCAGGATTCGCAGGAACCCGACCCACTGGTTCGCGACGCTCGGGACGTTGTCGTCGTAACTCCACTCCGCCACTCCGATACAGACCACCATCGCCAGACAGTACACAGCCGCCAGTCCATAGAGGACGACATTCAGCGTGACACCCATTCGCGTGACGATGGGCTTCGTGTCAGGATAGTGGCAGAAGAATTTCAATGAGATGACAGGCAGCAGTGTCGCACAGACGACAAAGGGAATGGTCAGCCAGGGATTCCCCGCGATAACCCACCAGTGGAATCCGCCGACGAATGCTCCCATGGTCGTCAGGCAGGTCAGATAGAAGAGACGCGTCGACTTATCTTTGGGGCGATTCCACAACGCCAGCAGCGAGACAGCAAAAATCGCCAGCTGAAGTGCAAACCAGGCCAGCGTCACCATGATCTCGACGATGGGCATCGGATGAAGCACGAGCCAGGAGGAACGAGGCGTTTTCCAGCCTTCTCGCCAGAACTTGACGCGGACAATTTTTCGAGCGGGCATCCCCTGTAATGCGGATTCGATTTTCGCCAGGGGGCGCGATGAGCCAAGGTTATCCACTGAGAGTGGATCTTCTTTGGGACCTAACGATCGGTCCCCGGTTTCCATGCCGCGTAACTTGGAGAGTGCTTTGGAATACTCAGTAAACGAGCGAGTCGGCAGGTCAGCGATGCTGATGAGGTAGTCGCCCACACGTGGCATTTCGCCGAAATATTCGAGATCGACGTCGCTCTCCAGTGCTGATTTGACCAGAACTTTGCGGATCTCGATTCCCTCCATGTCAGCCGGTGTGTCTTCGGGCATCCGTTGACTGGTCAAAAGAGCACGTAAACGGATGTCAGGACTCGACGCAACGTAGACCAGCACCGCGACGGTATAGACGCAAATGCCTAGTCCCGCGAGGAGATGCAGAACGAATGTTGAGTTGTGTTTCATAATTGAGCGCCCATTTCGTCAGCGCCGACGACGCTTGTTCGTCGATTTTACAGCGCCGAAGCAGCGCCGAAAAGGGTTTATTGTAATGCTTTCAATATTTCTCAATATGATTTGGCTCGCTAACATTTCCGCTGTGATTTCCCCTAATACTCTACTGTAAAATGCTTTACGAGATGCTATCAAGTATAATTCGACGTACTTTGGGTTACGCCTTGTATTCTTGGCGCGCCATTCGCAACAGTAATTCAGTACCCAGCCCCTCGGAGTTGGCATGACTGACAGATGAGAGCACCTCGGTCCCCCTGAGCGCAGACAGACAACTGCACATTTTGCTCTCCAGAGAATCTTCAGACATGCCTCTCCGAGGTTTTTTTATGCGCTGACGTCGGCAAGGTTGGCAAGACAGCCTCCGGACATGTGAAGACAGGTACCTTGCTACGAATAGTCGAAATACGATGCTTCTACTCTGACTGCTTATTTCGATTCGTTGGTTAAGAGTCTCTTGATGATGGTTGCCACAGTGGGTGGCTTGTGATTCAATGCATTGGTTGCGCGCTCTGAAATGTCGACACCTTTGAACTGATGGATTGCTCATGAATCGGCCAGCTGTATCGTCCACCCCAGGTTCACGTAATGAAGTGGTGTCGGTTTACGGGTTGGACCGTCTGAAAGCATTGGGCGAACAAAGTACTGAAGGCTTCGAAGGAAGTTTTTCCGAGTCTCAACAGAAGGTGCATGCGAATCTTCTGCTCATGGCGTTGGGACTGCCGACCGTTTCGCTGCCTGAGTTCGGCGAAGTCAGTGAGATGGCCGAAAGCCTGCTGGCGGTCAATCGGGAGCAGAGCCGGATTCTCAGTCATCAGCGGTGTCCGGTCGATCAGCGAATCGAGTCGTTCCTTAAGAACTATTTCTCCGATGTCCCAGGTGAGGCGCTGCGACTGCCGAATCAGTCATTGATTCTGGACCGGCACGGCGTCGCTCGTGTCCTTTCACTGCCTGTGAATGAGGCTCTCTATGAGAATCGCTACGTCAGTTCGTACCGCCTGAAGAACGGCGTGTTACACAACCCGCTCAGCGACCGACGGACCACCTCGGGCACGTTTCACGTCACCGAAGGGGGATTACCCATCGCCGGTGACAAACGAGCGGTCCCGAAGGCGGTCTTTTACAAGCTGTTCCAACTGGCGATGAAGCCGTCCGGCGAACTTCAGCAGCTGCCGTTCACGTCAAAGCTGGCGAATAAGGCAGAGACTTTTGTTTCCCTTTACCTTCGTCCGCTCGTTTCGCCGGAAGTCCCGGGCGTTTCTCCTCACAAGTCGATGGAGATCCGATTCTTTGCACCGGGATCGTGGGTCAGTAACCTCGACTTCGTTGAATCGATTTTCGGCAATGCTGGCAATCCTCTGCTGCCGGACCGCGATGCGGCGCTCGATGTCGAACACTGGTCCGGACACACGGGTTGCGTCATCCTTGCACCACAATTACTGGAAGCAACCAAGAAGAGCCTCGGCCTGCCGCACTGGGACGATGCTAACGAGCGTCAGCGTCGCGATCGCATGTGCTGGCAGGACGCGGGCGAGCTTTACAACGACGGTCAGGCCTTCAAGATCACCTGTCGGGATGCCTCCGGCGTCATCGTCACGCTGATCGCCGACAATTACTTTGGCTACTGTAAAAAAGAAGTCAAAACCCAGATCAGTTTCGCGACCAACCTGTATGGCAACTCGGAAGAAGAGCATGCCGGCGGTGCGATTGCGTTTCCGAGTTACAGCCTGGGCGATACCTTCAAAGCCAACAGCATGCGTTACAACGGGCGCACCTTCGCTGACGTCGTCGAGGATTACGGCGATACGATGCACGTCCATCCTGAAGGCTACGGCGTCGACAAGCTTTACCCCAACCTGATCTACATCCACGAAGAAGCATTCGCTTCCCTCAAAGATCAGCGCATCCGCTGGCAGTCCGGGGAACAATGGCACGACATCCCCATCCTTCCCGGTCATGTCTACATGGCCCCCAGCGGGTACAAGCTGAGGATGGAGAAGCATCCTAATGCTCCCAGCTGGAGATTGATCGGAACCGTCGCAGAAGGGACCTTCTGTCACAAGCCCTGCACGGTCAGCGGTGGTGGGAAAAGTGAGATCAGTAAGTCACTCAACGACTACATGCACTACGGACCGCTTTACATTGCCGATTTCGAGAAGGACTCCAAGTTCGTCCAGGAGATCTTCGAAGCGGATTACCGGAATCGCTGGAACAAAAACTACGATGAGAAGCCCGACTACTCCAACCGCGAGTCTCGCGCGATCCTTGGCCCGAAAAGAACGCTCGGCAGCGTCATTAAACTGCTGACCCCTTCGTCGGATTACAACGACGATTACAATGCCTGGCTCAAGTCCATTCCTGATCACATTCTCTCGATGGTCTTCATCATCAAGCGGTTCGAGGAAGCCAACTGGGCGAAGCGCTGGAAAGACTTCTTCGGCGTCGACATCGTCAACGGCCACCCTGGTCATGAGTTGAAGTTCCGTGATCGCAGTCTGGTCGGAACCTACCTGCGCGTGGGGTTCTTCGGTCCGCAAAAGTGGCGAACCTATAAGCTGCGTCAGGACTTCGCAGCCGCGACGAAGATTCAGACCGAGGACGATATCTCTGCGTCGACAGTCGTGCCGGGAACGATGTTCGATGGCAAATCCGCTGCTCTCACGGCTGACGTCAGTCACAAGTTTCTCATCAACTGCGAGTACCGTCTCTTTCAGCGGCCCGATGAAGCGATTCACCGCGGGTTCGACAAACAGGCTGAAGCTGACCTCGCCAAAGCAAATAACTTCATCTCGAACTTCGAGCCGCTGACGCGCGATAAGATTCAAAGCATGGCCGAGCATGTGGTCGACTTCGATGCCTTCAGCCTTCCAATGAAGACGCTGCTGACCTCGATGCTGGAAGACGAGTCGGCGAAGTACGTTGTCTGTTCCGCGAATCCTCGACAGATCGATGGCAAGCTGAGCAAGAACCCGCGTTACCTGCAGGATCGTCCCGACATGGTCGATCCGTTCCAGCGTTACGTCGCGGATCGTAGCCTGCGACTGTACCGGGCTCTCAAGCCGGATCAGGCGGTTTACACGCCGGTCAACGCAGTCCTCGCTGGACGCCGCAACAACCCGCCCGATGCAGCAGCGGGCATTCGCGGCCTGGCTGTTTACAACCCGATTCATTATCAGGAACTCCCTGAGCTGTTCATGGACTTCATCTGTTCTCTGACCGGGAAAAGCCCATCGACGACCGGCTTTGGCAGCGAAGGGGCGCTCACGAAAGGCCCCTTCAATGCCCTGCAGACAGCCGCAGATCTGAATGCCGCGTATCTGAGTTATGTGCTGACGGGGCTGGGTGCGTTCTCGTCTGCAGCAGGTCACATTGGCCCTGAGATCCAGGTCGATCACGACGTCAGTTTGTTAGTGCCGGAAGTCTGGTGTCGACTGACTGAAGAAGAACGAAATGCCAAGCATCTGATCGAGAACGGTTGCCTCGAGAAGCTCGATGACTTTGAAGAAGGTGGCGAGACCGTGCTCGCTAGCCGCCTCGGTTATCGCATTACGGATCGCTTCATTTCGCAATACTTCGGGCGGATTTTTGATAACCCGTCATACGTGTTCGACGAGAAGATTCTCAAGCCTGAGACACAGGATCGCGACGCCTATATCGACGGCATCAAGTATATCTGCCATGCCCACAAGACGGTTGCCCAGACGTACCTGAAGGATGGGACGTACGAAGACCTCTGCCCGCCGTTGAAAGTCCTGATTCACGTCATGGCGGAAGGCAGTTGGAACGGCAAATCGATCAATGACCCAACCGTCCGCTCCCTGTTTACCCGGGAAGCAACTCTTTCCAGCGACTGGTATCAGGCCCGCCTCAAAGAGCGTCAGCGCGTGGAGAAGAAACTGATGCAGCGTCACTTGATGGCGCTCGATGAGATCATCAACGATCCCACACGAACCCGTACCGTGGAGAGAATGAACCTGAAGCAGCGCCGCTTGTGGGTCACGGAGCAGCTCGAAGAAATCGAAAGCGAGTCTTATCTCGAGCAACTGATCGGGACGACAGGAACCCAACCCGAGATGAACAAGTAACACGAGGTGTTGTAGTGTTTTAATTCTCAACGTGCCATGCTTGCGGCTTCGGGCAAGCATGTTCTGAACGCTCCAACGTCAAACGAAGCAGCATGCTCATCCAAAGCTGTGAGCATGGCACGACTTTTGTGATCTGCAGAAAGGCGGGCATTCGTCGTTACGCCGCGAGTGACTGGAAGTGCCAGTTCTCATCAAGCAGCTGGGGGATCGTCTCCGCGAGAAGTCTGGGTGTGTAATGCACAGAAACGTCGTTGTCGTGCATGCAGACGATCGAGCGATTGCGAAGTTTGGCTAGGAAGAATTTTTTCAGCAGGTCATAGTCGGATGTCGGGTTGTAGTCGGAGATGACCAGGTCCCAGAGCAGCGTTTCAATTCCCTGACGCACCCCCCAGACGACCATCTTGTTGGTCAGGTTGCCATAAGGGGGACGCTGCCAGCGGATCGGCCGGGACGTCATCTTTGTGAGCGCCAATAAGCCTTTGTGGAAGTCTCGAATCAGCTCGAGTGAGGAGACCTTCCACCCGTAGGGATGCGAGTACGAGTGATTGCCAATGACGTGACCTCGTCGCTCGATCTCCTGCACGAGATCAGGATAACGCAAGGCATTCGAGCCGATCAGAAAGAAGGTCGCTTTAATGTCGTAGCGGTCGAGGATCTCGAGCAGCATGGGAGTGCTGACAGGATGCGGACCGTCGTCAAAGGTCAGTGAGAGTCGCTTGTGACTTGGTTGGGCGGGGGAATGCGGCGTGAAGCGGGTCTGCGGGAGATTGCCAAACGGTGCATCGGCGTCTTTGGGAAGCTGATAGAAGACGTGCTCCGATCCCAGCAGCGGCATGATGACGCGTGGCAGATAAGTTCCCAGTTGATCGCGCATGACTTGTCGCCCCCGATTGAACATGTCGACTCCTGTCTTATCGGTTGGGCGAGCAAGGGGATTTAGGCAATTTTCGCGTCGTTTGACGGGCGGCTTTTTGGGCTGCGGCGGGTTTTGAATGGTTGCGGATTACTCTCGGTGACCCACCGGCGGCTAAATAGTTTCGTCAGGAGGCTTTGCGGAACGAAGTGTATTCTGGAGGGCACTTGAAGCCAGCTGCTTCTTTGACTTTATGTCCAATTTCTGCCATCGCGTCTTCCAGTCGGAGGACGTATTGCTCGATCTGTTCGCGAGAGGCATCGGCCGGGACTTTGAAGGGTTCGCCGGTGGCATAATAAATCGTCGTAAAGGGTTTAGGGAGAAGCATATCTGTCCAGCTGCCCTTGATGCGCCAGCCTCGGTGGCAGGTCGCTGCGGTCGGAACGATCTCTCGGCCTGTCTTGGAAGCCAGGAAGACGATTCCCTGCTTGGCACGATGGCGAGGCCCTTGAGGACCATCGGACGTGATCGCAATATGATGATTATCCGCGATCTGGATCATCTCCGCCATCGCTTGCGAGCCGCCACGCTTACTGGAGCCGCGGATCGGGTGAATCCCGACCATTTTCATCGCATCGGCCAGATAACCGCCATCACGGTGACGACTGACCAGGCCCGCGACATCAATCGTATGGCCCGAGAAAACAGCCATCAGGATTTCATCGTGCCACAGGCTCATGATGTAATGCTGATTCGAGCGTTCGTAAGGGTTCGTTCCCTGCCGAACAACAAGGTATTTCTTACGGCAGGTCGCATAAAGCATGCGCAAGCCTCTGACCATCAGCCAGATTGCAACAATGGTGAGCGTACGAGAGCGGATTTTCATCGGAAACAGCCCCATCCTTGGGAGTACGAAAAGCGTTTTTTAGCAAATCGGCGAAGAGGCGCGTAGATCGATCTTCAAGCGAGATCTACGGGTGATCGTGCGGATGCGGTTCGAGGTGAACCAGCACGTCGAGTACATTCGGGAAGGCATCTAAAAGGCTTTTCTTGACGCGGTGGCCGATATCATGACCATCTTTGACGGTGAGGCTGCCATCGACTTCGATATGGATATCGATCAGGTATTCAAGACCTGTCTTGCGGACGAGAAGCGTTTCTACATTCGCGACGTCGGGATCCTGCTGGGCGACCTTGAGGATCTCGTTGACCATTTCTTCGCTGGCCTGAGGGTCCATCAGTTCGGCAGCGGAGGCGCGGTAAAGATGGATGCTCGAATACATGATCCCGACTGCAACGACGATCGCGGCTGCTTTCTCAGCCCAGGCATATTGAGGGCCGCCAATCAGCAGGATGGACAGCCCGATAAGGACTGCGAGTGAGCAGAGTGCATCGCTACGGTGATCCCAGGCGTTCGCGATCATAGACATCGAGCCGGTCTTTTTGCCGACGTTCATTTTGTAGCGGAACAACCCTTCTTTGATGATCATGTTCGCCGCCGCGACCAGAACGGTCCAGCCCGCCAGAGGCTCAACGGGAGCGGTCGACATCATCCGGCGGATCGCTTCGTAGCCAATCAGCGTCGCCGAGACAAATACGACGACAGCCACGTTCGAGGCAGCGATGGCTTCGGCGCGCGTATGGCCGTAAGGGTGTTCATTGTCGGCGGGGCGCTGGGCGATCTTCAGCGCGGAGAGGACGGCGATCGAGGTCATCGCATCGCCGATTGAGTTGAACGCATCGGAAATGAGAGCAAAGGAATTCCCCACAATCCCCGAGATCAGTTTGACGAGGCCGAGGCCGAGGTTGGCGACGATGCCCAGCCAGGAGGCGCGGATCGCGTCGCGGTAGATCAGAGTCCGTTCGGGACGCTTCTGGTGTCTGAGCATCTGGGCGGAAGGCTCGGAAATAGACACGCAGGCTCCTTGGAAACGAATACCATGATCGGCTGAGAGATCTTACGTCTCGTAAGCGGTATGCGGAAGTGAATGGGTTGTAACAGCGGGAAAGCCGCCGTAGCGTCTACTACGCGGTAGTGTGGGATACCGTTCACGTAGGGTCCGCTGTGCGGACCGTCAATCGGCATGGATGTTGAAATAGTCAGTATCGGTCTTAAAAGGCTTCAGCACGCCTTTCAGTGATGATTCAGCGAGCAACGGTCCGCACAGCGGACCCTACGGTCAGCCAGGCAGCGTGAGGATGTCCGCGCCGCTGGTTGTGACGGCGACGGTGTGTTCGAAGTGGACGGAGGGCTTGCCGTCGAGTGTGATGACGGTCCAATAGTCATCCGTGATGCCGACATCTTTACTGCCGGCATTGATCATCGGCTCGATGGCGAGCACCATGCCGACCTGGAGTCGGAAGTTTTCTTTCGGGTGTGCGAGATCCTGGTAGTTCGGAACCTGCGGCTCTTCGTGCATCTCTTTACCGATGCCATGTCCGACGAAGTCTTCCACCAGCGAGAAGCGGGCTGCATGGACGATCTTTTCCATCTGAGCGGCGACTTCGTACCACTTCTTGCCTGGCTGGATTTCCTGAATTGCTTTCATGAGGACTGCTTCACCGACTTCGAGCAGCTTCTTGCATTCGGCATTCACCTTGCCCACGGGATACGTCCAGGCAGAGTCGCCGCACCAGCCATTGAGTTCGCAACCGGTATCGATGCTGACGATGTCACCTTCTCGCAGAACGCGCGGTCCGGGGATGCCGTGGACGACTTCCTCATTCACTGAGATACAGGTGACAGCCGGGAAGGGGACTTCGCCAGGATAGCCTTTGAAGAGCGGACGGGCATTGTGTTTGGCGAAGAGTGCTTCGAGCTCGTTCTCGATCTCGATCGTACGAATCCCGGGCAGACACATGCTGCGAGCGATGCTGTGAGCCTCTGCAACCAGGCGACCTGCGAGTCGCATTCTCTCAATCTCGCGTCGACTTTTCAGCTGGATCATGGGGGATATCAGGCGTTGTCAAAAATCACAGTAGGAAAATTCACGATGGGAAAAGAAAATCCTGCCGGTATGCCGACAGGATTCTCCATCATTTGCGTTCAGGCGTGCCGTGCAGAAGAAACGGGATTAGCGTTCCTGTTCTGGTTCAAGCAGACCTGTGTAGTTTCGCATGACGAGGTGAGAATCGATCTTCTGAACCAGGTCCAGACCGACGGAAACGACGATCAGCAGACCGGTTCCACCGTAGAAGCTGGCGATCAGAAACGGGATCCCCAGAGACTGAGCAACGATGGTCGGGATGATGGCAATAATGGCCAGGAAGCCCGCACCAACATAGGTGATACGAACCATAACCTGCTCAAGGTAAGACGCAGTACGTGCACCGGGACGGTAACCTGGGATGAAGCTGCCGTAATCCTTCAGGTTCTCAGCCATGTCCTTCGGGTTGAAGGTGATCGCTGTCCAGAAGTAGCAGAAGAAGTAAATCAGACCGACGAAACAGAGGTTGTAAATCAGGCCGCGATCACCGAATGCTGAGTTGAGCATGCGGAAGAAGCCAACATTCGGGAAGGTGTTCACCAGGAAGGTGAAGAGGAAGTAAGGAATCATCAGCAGGCTGGACGCGAAGATGATTGGCATCACGCCCGACTGATTGACCTTCAGCGGAAGGAACTGACGATTGCCACCCATCATCCGGCCGCCGCGAACGTGCTTGGCAGACTGGATGGGGATCTGACGTTGACCTTGAGTAATCGCGATGACACCAACAACCACCGCAATAAAGAGGATCGCCAGCAGAAGCAGGCGATCAACACCAGCCTGAGTTCCCAGGCCAATCCCTTCTTCAAACGCAGGACGGATCAGCTCCCAACCAGCAGTTGGCATCTGGGCCAGAATACCAGCCATGATCAGCAGGCTGATTCCGTTGCCGATACCGAATTCATCAATCTGCTCACCCAGCCACATCAAGAAGACTGTTCCCGTCGTCATGATGAAGGCGCCAAGAACAAGATAGAACTGCGAGTTATAGCCCTCCAGGAGCAGGTTCTGTCCACTTCCCAAGCCACTATTAAGCCCGCCCATCCAGAAGTAACTCTGCACCAGGCAAATCAGAACGGTCGCATAGCGAGTATACTCGTTGATCTTGCGGCGTCCTGCCTCTCCTTCCTTCTGCAATTTCTCAAGAGGCGGATAAACCGTCCCAAGCAGTTGGAAGATAATCGATGCAGAAATGTAGGGCATGATCCCAAGACCGAAAATCGTCGCGTTGCCAATGCTCGATGCAGAGAACAGCGAGACCATCTGGATCACTTGAGCGAAACCGCCATCAGAACCATTCTGCTTGTACTGGTTCATCGTCTCGGCGAACACTTCCTGATTGACCATCGGAAGAGGCAGCCAGTAACCCATGCGGTAGACAGCCAGCAAGATCATCGTCAGGAAGATCTTCTGGCGGAGTTCTGGAATGCGGAAAACTGTGACGAGCTTGTCAAACATGATTCAGCTTTGCGTAGGTAGATGACAGGGCGTGGCTACTCAACATCCTCTGAGCAGCATCACTAAAGATAATGGGTTGTCCCAATTTCACCAAGCCAAGAAACACGATTTCGGCAATAAAAAAAGCCCGGGCAAGCCGGGCTATGTTTGACGATCAAGTCGATTACTTGTTCTCAGTCGACTTCGTGAGAACAATCAGTTGCTCGATTGTTCCGCCAGCCTTCTGGATCTTCTCGATGGCAGAACCGGAGAAGCGGTGAGCATGAACGGTGATCTTCTTAGAGATCTCGCCGTTGCCGAGGATCTTCAGCACGTCGTAGTTACCTTTGATGATACTACGCTCGGCGAGAACTTGTGGATTGACAACGTCACCGTCATTGAACATCTCATCGAGTTGAGAGAGGTTGATGATTTTGACGACTTCTGCGTTGTAGCGGTTATTGAAACCACGCTTGGCGACTCGCATGTAAAGTGGAGTCTGACCGCCAGTGAAACCGCGGCGTGCAGCGTGACCCGAGCGGCTGCTGTGACCTTTGTGACCGCGCGAAGCAGTCTTACCCATACCAGAGCCGATACCTTTACCACGGCGTTTTGGACGCTTGTGTTTGGTAATTCCCTGGTGGACGTCGTTAATGATCATGGCTGGATACCTAAAGGCTTGGTCACACTAAAAAGCTTAGTAACAGTAAAGCTTAGTTACAGTGCCGGAGAGAAGACTTTTGTCTGCTGTCTCAAACGGCAGAAACCGCATCCAGATGAATGCGGTGACTACGAATTAATAACTGAATTGTCTTAGAGGTCAACACCGCGAAGGCGGGAGACTTCTTCCTTCGTGCGGAGCTTGAGAAGCCCATCGAAGGTGGCTTTGACCAGATTGACCGGGTTGGTTGAACCACGAGCCTTGGTCAGAATATCTTTGATGCCGAGTGACTCAACAACAGCACGAACGCTGGCACCGGCGATGATCCCAGTACCTGGGCTCGCTGGCAGCAGCAGGACGCGAGCTGCACCGAAACGACCCTCAACCTGGTGAGGAATGGTCGTACCACGAAGAGGAACGCGAACTCGCTTGCGGTTAGCGTACTTCGTGGCTTTGTCGACAGCGACTGGAACTTCGACAGCCTTGCCGTAGCCCCAACCCACTTCTCCATCACGGTTACCAACAACAACCATGGCTGCGAAGCTAAAGCGACGGCCCCCTTTGACCACGCAAGCACAGCGTCGAATTTGGACGACCTGCTCATCAGAACCACCACGAGATTCGCGCGGTTCACGTGGTCCGCGTCGCTCGCGGCCACCACCACCTTCAGATTGTGATTCGGAACCAGTTTCGTTAGCCAAGGGAATGCTCCGTGTCGCTTATCAATCAGACTTGTGTTTTGTGAGGAATTAGAATTCCAGCCCGCCTTCGCGAGCGGCTTCAGCCAAGGCAAGAACGCGGCCGTGATAGCGATAAGGACCGCGATCAAAGGCAACCTTGGTTATACCTTTTTCTTTGGCTCGCTCAGCAATCAGCTTGCCAATCGACTGAGCCATCGCAACGGTTCCAGCATACTTGCCAGAACCGCCGATGGAAGACTCCATCGTGCTCGCAGAAACGAGAGTCTGTTGAGCCTCATCGTCGATGATTTGAGCATAGATATGGCGATTGCTGCGGAAGACCGACAGACGCAATTGGCCAGACGCACGCAGTGTGTTACGAACCCGAAAAGTTCTTCGGGTGCGGCGTTTGACGATACGGGCTCGGAGTTTCATTAGGTCACCAGGTGAACTGCGATAGTGCTGCTGAGGTGAACCGCCTCATAAGACGGATCAAGTTCCCACCGTGAGGCGGGTTGGGAAAAGTTCCCACTATATCAAACTGAAAGCAATTGCCAAGCGAGAACGCAATACGGCGTCTGCCATTACTTGGCGAACGCCTTTCCTGCCTTCCGGCGGATTTTCTCGCCAGAGTAGCGGATGCCTTTACCTTTATAGGGTTCTGGCGGACGGACTCGGCGAATATCAGCGGCGAACTGTCCAGCAGCCTGCTTGTCAGTGCTCTTGATGACGACCAGCGTGGCTGATGGGCATTCACAGCTGACATTGGGCGGAACAGGCAGGACGATCGCGTTGGCGAAACCGACCTGAAGACTGATTGCCTTACCCTTCATCGTGGCTTGATAACCGACACCGACGACTTCCAGACGCTTCTCATACAGGTTAACAACGCCACTGACCATGTTATTGATCAGGTTACGAGTCAAACCATGAAGAGCACGGTTGTCGCGATTGTCATTAGGACGCTCGACGGTCACTTCACGGCTGTCAGCAGCGTAGGTCACCTTCATGTTCGGGTGAGCGTCCATCTCCAAAGTGCCTTGAGGCCCTTTGACGGTGATATGGTTTCCCTTGAGCGTCACTTCGACGTTCTTTGGGACCACGACGGGTTGTTTTCCGATTCTCGACATGATCAGTCTCGATTGCTGCGTAAGTCAGATACAGTGATTGCTGGGAATAATCTCGGAAGCAAGACTTAGTAAATCTGGCAGAGGACTTCGCCGCCGACGTTTTGAGCCTTGGCTTCGCGGTTGCTGAGAATGCCTTTGTTTGTCGACAGGATCGTGACACCCATGCCCTGCATGACCTGCTTCAGCTTGGTGATCTCTGTGTAGACACGACGTCCAGGCTTGCTGACTCGCTCGACGTGCTGAATCACTTTCTCGCCGTTAGGACCATATTTCAGGTTGATGCGAAGCACATTCTGCGGAGGCTGTTCAACAACTTCGAAGTCCCAGATATAACCTTCGCGTTGCAGAGCCTCGGCGATACCCTTCTTCTCACGAGAATAGGGCATATCAACGAACGGACGCTCAACGGCAACACCGTTGCGGATGCGGGTGAGCATATCGGCGATTGGGTCGGTCATCATGGGACAGAAATCCTCGGAACCATCGAAGGGCCCGCGATGCGGACCAGTGTGTCTACTGCGATGAATTAAATACTGTGCTGAGATAATATTGTACGGAGATTACTTGAGCTTGACGTCTTTGCGGAACGGCATACCGAACTTGGTCAGCAGGAGGCGAGACTCGCCATTGTCACGGCCGCTGGTGACGATGGTGATATTCAAACCCTGCGTGTACTTGGCGACGTCAGCGTTGATTTCCGGGAAAACCATCTGCTCGGTCAGACCGAAGCTATAGTTGCCGTTACCATCGAATGAGTTTGGATTAATACCGCGGAAGTCGCGAACTCGTGGGAGAGCCAGAGTAATCAGGCGATCCAGAAATTCATACATCCGTTGGCCGCGAAGAGTCACGCGGCATCCAACTTCAAGATTCTCACGCAGCTTGAAACCGGCGACTGCTTTCTTCGAGCGGGTGATCTGAGGCTTTTGACCTGCGATCTGCCCCATATGCTCGACTGCCTCTTCCAGACGCTTGCGGTCCTGGAGAGACTTACCCAGTCCCATGCTGATGATGATTTTCTCGAGCTTGGGAATGGCGTGAGGATTCTCGCGACCGAGCTCTTTTTTGAGTTCGGGCAGGATCGTCTTGTTGTATTGTTCGCGAAGTCTAGCCATGATCGGCCTCTAAAATCCTGGTCGCTGAATGTCGTCGAAAGTATGAGCTCGCTGCGGAACTACTTGCTCTGAGCGTATTTGGTCTTGGCTGGGCTGACGATTCCTGCAGATTTGCTGCACTTCTTACAGAAGCGTTCCTTGCTTCCGTCAGTTGTGAAGCGATATCCGAGGCGTGTTGGCTTCGAACAACCTTCGCAGTAGAACATGACGTTCGAGCTGTGAATTGGCTTTTCGAGTTGCAAGCGACCGCCGGCAGGGCTCTTTGGATGGCCTTTGCGGACGTGCTTGAAAACAACGTTAACGCCTTCCACGAGAACCTTTTCACCCTTTGCGAGGACTTCGAGGACACGTTTGGGAGTATTACCGGCGTCATCGCCTGAGACGACGACGATCGAGTCACCTTTTTTGATCTTCATGGAACTACACGACCTCGCTGGCCAGAGAGACAATCTTCATGAATCGTTTTTCACGCAGCTCACGGGCAACAGCACCGAAGATACGAGTACCGCGTGGGTTACCGTCTTTGTCGATCAGAACAATCGCGTTCTTATCGAAGCGGACATAACTGCCATCAGCACGGCGCGATTTCTTTTTAGTACGAACGATAACGGCCCGGGCAACAGTGCCTTTTTTGACGTTGCTGCCTGGGATCGTCTTTTGAATTGAGACGACAATAATGTCGGCGATGCTGGCACAGCGGCGACGAGTACCGCCGAGGACGCGGATACAACGAGCAGTCTTTGCGCCCGTGTTATCTGCGACATCGAGAATGGTTTGCATGTAAATCATGTGTCAATCCCCGCTCCGGCGATGCTGGTCGATCACTCGAGAGGCCAGCCGATTTGGTCTATTGTCTGGTATCTTGATAAAGGAAACAGTCGAAACTACTCAGGAGCCTGTTCGGATCCTTCGACTGCTTTCACGTAAACATTTTCAGCAGCACTGGCAGCCTGGACAACGCGGACAAGAGCCCATCGTTTCGTCTTTGACATCGGACGAGATTCTTCAATCTCGACTTTATCACCCAGCTTAGAAACATTCTCTTCGTCGTGGACGTGACAGACAGTTCGTCGTGAGACGATCTTGCCGTACATAGGGTGAGCAAAACGTCGATCGACTTCAACGCGTCGAGTCTTGTTCATCTTGTCGCTGGCGACGGTGCCGATCAGTTTCTTTTTCATAAGTCAGGCTACTGTGAGAGTCTTAAGCTGTGAGTGGCTGGAACTGTCAATATCCGAGGCTGTGCCGAAGTGGTTTGGCCGAGATTACTTGGTGGCAGCGAGAGCACGCTCACGCTGAATCGTGTTGATGCGTGCAATGTTGCGACGAAGCTTACGCATTTCGCTGGGGGCAGACTTTTTCTCGGCTGCACTTTGGAAACGCAGGTTGAACAACTCGCGCTGACTCTCAGTCAACGTCAGGGAGAGCTGCTCGTCGCTGAGTTCACGGATCTCTTTGGCTTTGGACATGGTCACGGTTCCGACAGGTCAATTCCGGTTTGAATCGCTATTGGTGGTAGCGGATATAATAGTGATGTTACTCAGTAATAAAAGGGACCGAGAGCGGTCCCTTCGTTGAGTACTCAGGAAAATGTCGATCGGGCAGATTACATGCCCGGCTGACGATTCACCATTCGTGTCTTGATCGGCAGTTTGTGGCTGACGCGTGCGAAACAGGCCATGGCAGCATCCTTAGATGCACCGGCGATCTCGAAGAGCATCGCACCTGGCTTGATGACGGCAACCCAGCGATCGACTTCCCCCTTACCTTTACCCATCCGTGTTTCGAGTGGGCGAGAGGTGATAGGTTTATGCGGGAAGATACGAATGTAGAGCTTTCCCTCACCGCGGATGTACTGGTTAGCAGCAATCCGGCAGGCTTCGATCGTTTTTCCAGTAATGTGACCCGGCTCAAGAGCTTGAAGGCCCCAGTCGCCATAGGCAATGCGATTGCCCCGAGTCGCGTTACCTCTTATGCGACCTCTTTGGCTTTTTCGATACTTGACCCGCTTTGGCATCAGAGCCATCGCTGCTCTCCTCGTCTTTGTAGTTACCGTGATCGATCCAAACTTTGACACCAATGATACCCATCGTCGTCAATGAACTGGCAAAGCCATAGTCCACGTGACGCTGCAGGGTCGAGAGCGGAATCGATCCGCGAATGATCTTTTCCTGGCGAGACATTTCAGCCCCACCGAGTCGGCCAGACAGCAGGATTTTCACCCCAGCTGCACCAGCTTCCATGACTTGCTCTGCTGCCTTCTTGATGGCCCGTCGGAAGCTGCCGCGCTTCTCAAGTTGCTGGGCGATATCTTCGGCAACAAGTTTCGCGCTGTGAAACGGATTCGACAGCTCGACAATCTTGAGTTCCATGCGTCGGCCGGTCAGAACTTCAAGCTCACCTTTGAGCTTGTCGACTTCTTGACCTTTACGACCAATGATCAGACCGGGACGAGCCGTGTGCAGGTGCACGTTGACGTGGTCACGAGTCCGTTCAATGATGACCTGTGCGATGCCAGCGAACTTATATTTGTTCTTGACAAACGTACGGATCTTGATGTCTTCCATCAGCAGCTGGCCGAACTCCCGTTTAGGGGCGTACCAGCGGCTGCGCCAGTCTTCAACGATTCCGACTCGAAATCCGGTAGGTCGTGTCTTCTGACCCATGAGTTATCTCTCTATTGAGGGTTTCACAGGCGACGAGCCTGTGGACATCCTTTATTGTGCATCTGGAGCGTCAACGGTCACCTGAATGTGAGCGAAACGACGCTTGATCATGTATCCCATCCCGCGATAACCAGGTCGCATGCGTTTAAACATAGGACCGCCGTCAGCACGGGCGTCTTTGATTTTCAACGAGTTAACGTTGCGTGCACCGCGATCCTCAGCGTTGGCTACGGCGCTCTTGAGAACCTTCTCCAGCATCTTCGCACCACGGTTGGGTGTGAAACGAAGCTGGTTCAGTCCATCTTGAACAGTCATGCCAGTGATGATTTTGGTGAAAGGACGAACCTTTGTTGCCGAAATTCTGGCAAATCGGTGGGTCGCTTTGATCTCAGCCATCTGAGGAGAACCTTGATTACGCTTGTGTATCTGTGTTTTGGTCTGATCGGGTCTGACGGATGGCACAGACGAAAGTCTCTATGCTCCTCATCACGTTCCGCCGAAGGCAACGGAGGAAACTATCTCTTACCTTTAGAACCGTGACCTCGGAAGGTCCGTGTCGGAGAGAACTCACCGAGCTTGTGACCGACCATGTCTTCTGTGACATAGACGCTGACGTGAGCCCGGCCGTTGTGGACCATGAATGTATAACCGATGAACTCTGGAGAGATCGTCGAGTTACGCGCCCAGGTCTTGATTGGTTCGCGACGGCCGTCGGACTCCTGCTTGCCGATTTTCTTCAGCAGCTTGACGTCGACGTAGGGGCCTTTTTTCAGTGAGCGCGACATGCGCTGATTCCTTCAATCGAGACGAAAACGATATGTATCCGTGAATTAGTTAACTCAGACGTCAGATCTTCAGCTGGCCGTAACGTCGAGAAACGCGACGTCGAACGATAGCCTTCGAAGATGCCTTGCGACGCTTACGGGTGTGACCACCTTTGGCGAGTTTACCAGTTGGTGAGCAAGGGTGACGTCCACCGGCGTTACGACCTTCACCACCACCCATCGGGTGATCGATCGGGTTCATGGTTGTACCGCGAACGTGTGGGCGAATCCCCATCCATCGCATACGACCAGCTTTGCCGTAGTTAACGTTGATAAAGTCGATGTTTCCAACCTGGCCGATCGTGGCACGACCGGCAGAGGGAACGCGACGAACTTCGCCTGATGGCAGGGTGATTTGTGCCCAGTTACCTTCAGTGGCGTTCAAAGTCGCGTAGGTACCAGCTCCGCGGCACATTTGACCGCCACGACCTGGTTGCATTTCGATGTTGTGAATCTGAGTTCCCGGAGGAATGTGGCTGAGCGGAAGGCAGTTACCGAGAACTGGCTCAGCTTTGGCACCGTTCTGAATCTTGTCGCCGGCCTTCAGGTGAAGAGGAGCGAGGATGTAAGCCTTCTCGCCGTCTGCATATTGAAGGAGGGCAATGTGACAGTTGCGGTTTGGATCGTATTCGATACCCAGAACAACTGCCTGGACGTCATCTTTACGACGCTTGAAGTCGATCATGCGATAGAGCTTACGAAACCCACCGCCGCGGTGACGTGACGTAATTTTACCTTGATTGTTACGACCACCGGTGCGGGTGATACGAACAGTCAATGCTTTCTCTGGGCGTTTCTTCTTGTCCGTGATCTCAGCAAAATCCAGGACGGACGCTCCGCGTCGTCCAGGTGAGGTCGGTTTGTAGAATCGAAGTCCCATGATGATCTATCCAGGTCGAAGTCGTGAATTGTGCGAACGTACCCGAAGGGGCGGTGTCAAATCTTGACAGTATCAAATCTTAGAAGAAGGAGATGCTGTCATCTGAGTGCAGAGTGACAATGGCCTTCTTCCAGTTCTTGGTGACACCCTTGGTAAGTTTGAAACGACGAGTCTTGCCGACACGGTTCTGTGTGTTGACAGCGACCACCTTGACGTTCCACATCGCCTGGACCGCATCTTTGATTTGGGTCTTGTCGGCTTGTTGGTGAACTTCAAAGGTATATGCGTTGCGAGATTCAGAAAGGTGAGTCGTCTTCTCGGTGATGATAGGACGAATCAGGACCTGGTGTGGAGCCAGGTTCAGACCCTTTGGTTTCGTCTCGGTTTGTTCTGGAGTCGCCATAACTTGTTTCCAAATCTTGCGAAAGCCAACGTGGCTTGCGTTAAAATCAGAGGCTCCCACTTCGGAAAATGGGAGCCGCGTATTGTGATGCCGGACGGTGGAAAATACAACCTACTGGAGGGTGATTTCCCGAAATGTCCAGGCGAGTTTTCAGCTTTTTTGACTTAGGCCGTCGGTTGTGGCTTTGAAATCGGCTTGCGAAGCAGATCGAGGGCCGATTTGGTCACGACGAAGATCTTCTGATGGAGGAGATCATAGGCATTCAGATCAGCAGCAGGAGAGACTTGCAGACCCTCAATGTTACGAGCAGACTTCCAGAGAATTGGATTGTGCTCAGCGATCGCCAGAAGTGTCTTTTTGCCGTCGATCTTCAGAGCCGTCAGAACATTGGCGATTGCCTTTGTCTTTGGCTCAGCGACTTGAAGGTCGTCGAGGACGCGAACTTCATTGTCCTGGAACTTGCTCAGCAGCGCCATACGAGTGGCGAGACGAACCGCTTTCTTAGGAAGACGGTAGCCCCAGTCGCGTGGCATTGAATTGAAGGCACGTCCGCCGCCGCGTCGGATCGGAGAACGCTTTGAGCCTGCTCGGGCGTTTCCGGTTCCCTTTTGGCGGAACAGCTTCTTGGTTGAGCCAACGACCATGCCGCGAGACTTGGTCTGGACTGTCCCTTGACGCTTATTGGCTTCATACATGACAACGACGTCGTGCAGAAGCTGACGGTTAATGCCGCTGGCGAGTTCTGCTGGATCGAATTCGTAGGTGCCGACTTCGGCGCCGCTCATGTTGTGGATCGGAAGGCTGATCATGATTGGACTCGTTCAAAATAAGGCGACGCTTTGACATCGCCATGATGAGACCGCGTGAGTCTGGAATGTCTTAGTCGAATTGGGTCTTAGTCAAATTTATTGGTGTGGCGGATAACGATGTACTGACCAGCTGGGCCTGGGATCGAGCCCTTGACCAGCAGCAGGTTGTTTTCGAGATCGACCTTGACCACCTTGAGATTACGGATCGTCGTACGGGTATTGCCGTACTGACCAGACATCTTCGTGCCCTTAAAGACCTTCGATGGATCCGAACGCTGACCAGTCGAACCGCCGCTACGGTGAACCTTCTTGGTACCGTGTGCTGCACCCAGACCGGAAAAATTGTGTCGCTTCATGACCCCGGTGTAACCGCGGCCTTTGCTGGTCCCAATCACGTCGACCGCTTTGACTTCAGCAAAGTGGTTGACGTCGAGCTTTTGGCCGACTGTCAGTCCATGCTCTTCGCCTTCCGTGCGGAACTCGCGAATGAAATATTGTGGTTCAACGCCTGCTTTGGCATCGAGTGTCTTGCCGCCCTGTTCGAGGCGCTTCTTGCGTTTACTCTCGATATCGGCCACTTGACCTCGGTCTGCCTTAGTTGCCAGGCGACGTGGTTTGTCGCCGAAGCCGATTTGAACGGCTTCGTATCCGTCGCGGTCCTTGGTTCGGACCGTCAGGACGGGGCAAGGGCCTGCCTGGATGACCGTCACAGGGACGATCTCTCCGGCTTCGTTATAGACCTGAGTCATGCCGACTTTTTTACCTAACAAACCGACTGGCATCGGACTCACCTTTGTTCGAAATGCGAGAAAAATCTCGCCGGACGCAAACTGGACAGTGAATGTTTCGCTGTCCGTTATGTTAAAGAAGGTGGACCAAGGCCCACCCTATCAGTGACTTCGTGATCTGCCTGAGCAGGAACAGCGAAGCATTAAACGGATCAGGCGTTGGCCTTGATCTTAATGTCGACCCCGGCTGGGAGCGACAGCTTGTTCAGAGCGTCGATCGTCTTGCCAGTTGGCTGAATGATATCGACGAGTCGCTTGTGAGTTCGGATTTCGAACTGCTCGCGAGACTTCTTGTCGATGTGCGGAGATCGCAGAACGGTGTAGCGTTCGATGCGTGTCGGCAGCGGGATTGGCCCGTGGACGATGGCGCCAGTTCGCTTAGCCGTATCAACGATGTCGGCAGCCGATTGATCCAGCACGCTGTGATCATAGGCTTCCATCCGGATACGAATTTTTTCACCTGCGCCTGCCACGTGTGACTCTCCAACCAACCAGTAGAAATCAGACTTATATGAGACGAATTTGAAGTTGTGTGAACCACGAACTTCGCTTGAAGGTCAGTGTTGTCGTCAAGAAGAAGCGGTTGGCTTTATCTCGAGTCGACACTGAAGTCGACATTTTTCCCGCAATCGTTCCGACAGGGGGCTCAACGACGAGCAATAACCGGCTCGTTGAGCTGCCGAAGGTCGCGAGACCTCGGACAGTGAGGATCGTGTTTCAGACCCTATGCAAATCCCGTAGTTCTCTAAGGCGGAAAAAAGTCAGATTTTAGAAACGCCTTTATTGATTGTCAACGAACCGGGTTGCGTCGTTCGTCGAGATTTGCAAGGAAATGACGAGTTTTGCACTAACATATGAAGATTGGCCCGCCCTAACCAGAATTCTCCCGACTAGAACATCATCTTCTCCTGGACATCAGGTGGCGCGAGATCGTACTTGAGTGGCTCCATGGAATACGACGCACGTCCCTGCGACAAACTGCGAACCTGGGTCGAGTAACCAAACATCTTCGCCAGCGGGACCTCGGCGTCGAGAACCGTGAGGTGACCTCGCTGCTCCTGACCGGTAATCGAGGCGCGTCGAGATTGGAGATCCGCCTGGATGTTTCCGATAAACTCTTCCGGGGAAACGACTTCCAACTTCATGACCGGCTCCATCAGTGCCATATCAGCCTTGTTAAATGCCTCCATGACAGCCTGGGCGGTCGCGGCAGAAAGAGCCAGCTCGGTTGATTCGCCTTGCTTGTAATCGACGTCGACCAGAGTCACTTTGACATTCATGAGCGGGTAGCCCAGGAGGCCGCCGCGCTGGGTGCTCATGCGGATTGAGTCATCCAGTGGCTTGCGAAGCTCTTTCGGGAGGGCGTCTGGCTTGAGCTGTGAAACGATCGTCACGGGCTGCTCACCGGTAAATGGTTCGATTTTGACGGTGATTTGGAAATACTGCGTATCATCGCCCGTCCGACGCTCGAATGTTCCCGTCGCGGTGACAGCCTTTTTGACGGTCTCGCGGTAGCTGACGCGTGGCTTGTGCACGCGGACCTTCAAATTGAAATCTCGCTTGATCCGGTTACTGATGACCTCCAGGTGAAGCTCACCCATCCCAGAAATAATAGTCTGTCCGGTGTTTTCGTCCGTTTTGATGCGGAAGGTGGGATCCTGACGAGACAGCTTCTCGAGCACATCAGCCAGCTTTTTACGGTCGGCACTGTTGTCTGGCTCGACAGCCATGGAAATGACAGTCTCGGGGAAATGGATGCTTTCCAGCAGGATCGGCTTGAGCGGATCGCTGAGAGTATCGCCTGTCTGGATATCTTTGGGCCCAATCACGCCGCAGATATCGCCTGCGAGGACTTCGTCGGTTTCGAGCTTCTGCTTCTGATCCGCCTGGATGTGCCAGAGCTGATTGATCATCTCCTTTTTGCCAGTGCGGACATTGAGCAGACGCGAGCCCGATTTCAGCCGCCCCGAAAAGACACGGACAAAGCAGAGGTCAGCGTGCTGCTCGGCGACGATTTTGAAAATCAGGGCAGAGACAGGTTCTTCGACGTCCGGTTTTCGAGTTTCGACCGCCTCTTTCTTTGAATTCGGATTCTCGCCCGTCACAGGTGGGCAATCGAGAGGGCTCGGGAGGTAAGCGTTGACACCATCCAGGAGTGGCTGAACGCCGATGTAGCTGAGCGACGAGCCGGAAAACGTCGGCTGAAACAGGTGTTCGAGGGTCCCCTTTCGCAGGAGGCGACGAATATCTTCCTTGGGGATCTCAGCACCTTCCAGATACTTCTCCATGACCTCTTCATCGAGCTCGACGATGGCCTCGAGGAGATTGGCTCGCCATGTCTCTGCAATGAGCTGATAGTCTTCGGGGATCTCCTCGGAACGAATATTGAGACCCTTGGATTCAGGATCGAAATAAAGCGCCTTCATCTCGATGATATCAATGACGCCCCTGAGGGGATCGTTGCCAATGCTCGTCTGGCCGATAGGGATCGTGACCGGGACTGGCTTGCCCTTGAGCCGACTCTCGATCTGCTTAAGCGTGCGTTCGAAGTCAGCACCGATGCGGTCGATCTTGTTGATAAAGCAGAGCCGTGGGACCTTATATTCGTCGGCCTGTCGCCAGACGGTTTCACTCTGCGCTTCGACCCCTTCGACCGCAGAGAAAATCACAGCACCACCATCAAGGACTCGAAGCGACCGCTGAACTTCTGCCGTGAAGTCGACGTGGCCTGGCGTGTCGATGATGTTAATCCGGCAGTCTTTCCAGTTGCAGGTGACGGCGGCTGAATAAATGGTGATGCCGCGTTCTGACTCTTCCGGGTCGAAGTCCGTCGTTGTATTGCCGCTATCGACATTGCCCATGCGGTGAGAAGTACCTGTGTAAAACAGGATACGCTCAGTGGTGGTCGTCTTACCGGCATCAATGTGAGCAATGATGCCGATGTTACGAATTTTGGACATGTCGGAGATCATGGCAGGTAGGACTCGAGTACGGGGCTGAATGGGAAAGATCCGGGCGTAAAAAAAGCCGAGGAAGGCCTCGGCTCTTTTTTAGACTGTGAGTCAGCAAATTACCATGCAAAGTGAGCGAATGCCTTGTTCGCGTCGGCCATGCGGTGCACGTTTTCGCGTGTGGTAACGGCTGCGCCTTCTTTCTTGTATGCTGCCATGAATTCATCAGACAGGTTGACGGCGATTGGGCGACCCTTCTTGGCGCGGGCGGCGGCCAGCATCCAACGGATAGCCAGCGTTTGCTGACGCTTGCCAGGAACTGGAGTCGGAACCTGATAAGTCGCACCGCCGACTCGCTTTGAACGAACTTCGATATGCGGCTTAACGTGGTCGATGGCGGTCAGGAAGACTTCCAGCTCGTCCTGCTCAGGCATCTTTTCTTTGATTCGCTCAAGAGCAGAGTAGAAAGCAAGCTGAGCGACACTCTTCTTGCCATCCCACATCAGGCAATTGATAAACTTAGAAACCAGGAGGCTGCCGTAACGAGCATCCGGCTTGAGTTGGTCTCGACTGGCGGTAAAGCTTTTGGACATGGATTGAGTCTCGTGTCAGGCCCGAAAAAGGACCACAAACGGCTGTGTATTGAAAAAATGAACGTCTTTATGACGGCCCGAAGACGGACCTGACTGGCAAGGGCAGAATTGCCGTTGCGGATTATTTCTTCTTGGCTGGTGCGCCCTTGACTGGTGCACCTGGCTTACCGCGTTTAGCACCGTAGCGAGAGCGAGCTTGCTTACGACCGTTAACGCCGAGGGTATCGAGCGTACCGCGGATGACTTTATAGCGAACCCCTGGAAGGTCGCGAACACGACCGCCGCGGACGAGCACGATGGAGTGCTCCTGAAGGTTGTGGCCTTCCCCTGGGATGTAGGCCGTCAACTCTTTGCCGTTCGACAGTCGCACCCGGGCGACTTTACGAAGGGCCGAGTTCGGCTTCTTCGGGGTCATTGTCTTCACCTGGAGGCAGACACCACGCTTCTGTGGACAGCCTTCGAGCAGAGGGGTCTTGCTCTTCGTGCTTTGCTTCTTACGTGGCTTGCGGACCAGTTGATTAATTGTTGGCATAACCGTCAGAACCGTCTAATTTGTCGTTGGAACGGGAATCGGTGAAAAACGAAACGATCCGGCACGACGCTTTTCGGGCGGCGTGACGCGGAAGAATCGATGAGTATATCGATGTCCGATGGAGTGGTCAATCAAGTGGGAACGCTCCGATTTCGGATTTCCCAATTCGGAATTGGACAAACAGGAACGAGTTAGGACATTGAGAGACCATAGTATCGGGAGACTCAAACATGACGATCGCAGGCACCGGCGTTAACCTAGCAGGAAATCAAGGCTTGAGAGGAGCAGACGGGAGTGACTGAAGGCCGATGGAATTGACCGTGATCACTTCATAAGTCGCTTCTGTGCCATGAGTTGTGAGCTTGTAGCGAAGCTCCTTTAATGGTTGAGTGGGGGTGTCACTGTAGTTGATAACCTGGAAGACCTTCCGACCAAAATTGCCGGTGTGCTTTTCGGGAACTTGGGCGATCTGCTTGCCGTCCTGGTAGATTAAGAAGTGTGAAATGCCCGATTCCAGGTCCGCCTCGGCGGTCCAGGAGAGAATATTTTCGGTCAGTTTCAGGTCGGCTGGAGCAGGCGGAGGGGTGGCATCAGAGACGTTTGCGTCAGTGACATACTCGGAGTAGGCCTTCGCAACTGTTTCGTTAGGCAGCCAGACTGACGTACGCGTGTCGCCCGAGAAAAGTGTTTCTGGCATCGTCTGTGCGTCCAGCAGACGCGCGACCCATGACTGCTCAGCCGGCATTGGCTTGAGTGCTTCGCCGGGATTTTCCGGAAGACGGGCTGTTAAGATCGCGTCGAACCAGGGGATGGCAAGGTAGCGGGTATTGCCAGCTTCGTGGCTTCCCTTCGGGTCGACGGCAACGCCGATGAGACCGCCGCGGCTTCGGGCGACTTCGAAGAAGAGTTTCTGAGACGGCCAGACCATCTTGAACATGTCGCCTTCGAACGTGATGCCTTCTCTTGTTCCCAGGTTACACATGATCGGGACAGTCAAGGCAGCGTCTGGCAGATTAAGAGGAGACTCTTCTGTGGGCTTGAGCAGCATTTTCGGTGCGCCGGAACGTAACCAGGCGCAGGCGAAACGATCCGGATGAAGAATCAGCATGGTCCCTGTCCAGACAGCGCCGCCCGAGTGCCCCCAGATGGCCCAGGGAACGGTTCTCAGCTCAGCATGGCCGGTCTTCTCGGCAAGTTCGTCGATGGCCTGGAGAAACCGGTCGCCAGAGCCGTTTCGCGGGTCGCACCAGAGCTGGCAGGCTTCTTTTTCGGGTTGTTGATAGGCCGGGCCAAGTAAAGCGCAATGGTGCTTTTTCGCAAGCGTCTGATAATGAAGGTCAAAAGCCGCTGTCTGACCAGCAATGCAGGCCCCTTCGCCACAGCCGTGCTGATGAACAATGATGCCACGGATTTTCTCCACGCCGGGTGGCAGCCAGATCGTGTAACTCGAGGGGAAGCGGAGTTCCCCTGCGTTCGTCGAGCCTTCGTATTGAACGCGATAATAAGGAGGTTCTGCGGGCGGGAGAGGCGGGTAGCCGGCGAAGGCGGTTGAGCAGATCAAGGCAGCTAAGCAAAAAGTGAGGCGTGCGAGCATGGGCGGGCTTTCGCAATAGTGGATGCTTATAAGTTTAGCTGCTCACCCACAAAGACCAAGCCATAATCATTAAGGACACCACCAAAAGGCCCGATCGCGTCTCTGGCGATTTGGGTAGCGACTCCGCCTGTCTCGTTTCATCCTGCCTTTCAGGGATGATGCGATGCTCATTATTGAGTCAAGACAGAGACATCGTGATCGAACTGAAATAAGCTCTCAGCCCCCCTCCTCCTTTATCGAATGTAAGGCTCCAGTTCTGGCATCAGGACCCGAAGTTCACGCGCGACGATCGAGCCAACCAGTTTTGAGCCATTTGCATTGAGGTGTGTGATATCAGGAACCCCTTTTTCAGGTGGTGGGCCGATGCCGTCGCACGCATCCTTGCCAAATTTTTCGTAGAGCTGGATGGAGAGTTCGTGCAGATCGATCAACGGGACATCTTTCTCTTTCGCCACAGCGATCGTTGCTTCGACGTACTCAGTGAGGTTTGAATTGATCTTCTTTCCACTTGGATCCCAGATGCGTCGAGACATCGATGTGATTAAAACAGGCTTGGCTCCGATCTGTTTGGCTTCATCAACATAACGGGCGAGATTATCGCGGAAGGCTGTTTTGGCGTCTGCGGCACGATCTGGCCCCTTATCGAACTGGTCGTTGTGGCCGAACTGGATGAGAACAATCGCCGGTTTCTTGGAAAGAACCTTCTCCCAGCGTCCTTCGTCACGGTAGCTCTTGCTGCTGCGTCCGCCTGCTGCCAGATTGAGACAGGTCGCATTTCCTTTGAGGCAGTTGGCAAATCCGAGTCCCCATCCGAAATCGTCTGTTACAGTCGAGTCGCCGACAAGAATAATCTCAGGAGACTCTTGAGCTTGAATGCTGGTAACAGCAGCGGTGAAAAGAATCAGAGACAGCAGCGCAATCACAGAGCACTTCATGACAACATCCTGGTTAGAATTTGGATCTTATCGCTGATCATTCAATGGATTGGCCCTTTCACTTTCTTATTGTAGATATTGACGTATTTCAAACGCTGAATTCTCAAGTCGATCAAATTCAAATGTTTTCTTGGCAGACCTGTTCAGGTGAATCATGAATTCCGGCCCGATGTGTCTTGCAGTGACGTTTCTGTTGATTGGCGTGGGCTTCGCCTGGCCGGGATTATTGTGGGCATGGCCGGATCCTTCGTTTGGCGCGAAGTCTGTTTTTACACTCAACCTGTTCGCGCTGACGGCGTACCTGGGGCTGTCGCATTTTGTGTATGCGTTTTACGGGCAGTTCGGTTCGCTGTGGAAACGACAGGGACTAGTACGAATCCTGGCGTTCATTGCCATAGTCGCAATATTTTTTCCTCTACTGCGAGTCACTCGTGACCAAATGGGCTGGCGTATCTTCGATGGGCTGGTCTGGTCCTACTTCATCGCCCACTTCATCAAAGCTGAACTATTTATCGCAAAGACCGTTCACGGGCCTGATTTACGCCTGATGAGCAAGGATGTCCGCAACGTCTTCCTGATACCACTGTTTTCGTTCGTTTATTTGTCGCTGGCGCTTCTGGCGCGAGAATTCTGGGTCGATCGACAACTCGAACTCTTTTTCCTGGGAGTTCTCGTCACCATCATATGCTTCGCGATGGGAGCAGCCCGAGACCTGTTCGATCCGACACGCTGGCCTTACATGCTTACTGCTGCGTTTCTGATTGGCGAAGGTTTTGTGTGGGGACGCTTCGGCCCTTTCATGGACGACATGTTCGCAGACGGCGTCTACGGCGTTCACGTCGCCGCTGCCAGTTTCTTTCACTATGCCCGTTCGTATGAGATCTCGATGAGACTGCCCCATCGTGGCTGGCTGCTCACGTCTTTCGGGATTCTCGCCGTCAACCTGACGACCGTCGCGATCGGCCAGTATCTCGGACACGTCACTCATCCTTTCGTCCTGACAATCATCTTCTCCCCCGCGTTTTTCACAACCTGGGTCGCGCTGCATCTGATTGCGAGCGATTTGTTCCCGTTGTTCAAGCGAACGAGGAAACCGGAGTTTTCCCAGACAGTCGAAAGAAGCGAGAAGATGGCCGAAAGTATTCCAGTTTCGGCCGGGTAAGGGCGAGTGTGCAAGGTTGCACTGAAGTGCGAATACTGAGATTGATTGTGCTCCAATCTCCAATTTACAAAAGACAATGCAGCCAAAAAGAAAGCAGGCAGCGTTCGCTGCCTGCTTTACTCAATCTTCAGTCTGCAAAAAAATCTTACAGATACATATTAATCAGATTCTCCAGATACTCCTGGCGTCCTGACTTGTTCGCATCTGATTCGCCCTTGTCGAGCATGTATTTCTCAAGGGATTCAAACGTCGAAGAACCGTCTTCAATTGTCTTGCCGACGCCGGCATCGAAGCTGGAGTAACGGTCGGCCACGAACTTGTCGAGGATGCCGTCCTTGCGAATGGCAGCGGCGATCTTGGTCCCGCGGGCGAAGGCGTCCATGCCGCCGACGTGGGCGTGGAACAGGTCGATCGGCTCGAAGGACTCACGACGGACCTTGGCGTCGAAGTTGACTCCGCCTGGCTTGATCCCACCCTGCTTGAGGATGACAAGCATGATCTGGGTTGTCAGGTAAATGTCGGTCGGGAACTGGTCGGTATCCCAGCCGAGGAGCAGGTCGCCGGTGTTGGCGTCGATGGATCCCAGCGACCCCTGGATGCGGGAGGCTTCGAGTTCGTGCATCATCGTGTGGCCAGCCAGAGTCGCGTGGTTGGTTTCAATGTTGAGCTTCACGATGCCTTCCAGGCCGTTGGCGCGGATGAAGTTCATGCACGTGTTGGCGTCGTAATCGTACTGGTGTTTGGTTGGCTCTTTGGGTTTTGGCTCGAAGAGGAACTGACCGTGGAAGCCGATCTTCTTGGCGTAATCATGAGCCATGTGCATGAAGCGGGCGAGGTGATCAAGTTCACGTTTCATGTCGGTATTGAAGAGGTTGTGATACCCTTCGCGACCGCCCCAGAAGACATAATTCTCGCCGCCGAGTTCGTGAGTCACTTCGATCGCTTTTTTGACCTGAGCAGCCGCGTAGGCATAAACGTCAGCATTGCAGCTGGTAGCAGCCCCGTGCATGAAGCGAGGATTGGAGAAGAGGTTCGCTGTTCCCCACAGGAGCTTGATCCCGGTCCGCTTTTGAGCCTCTTTGAGCTTGGCGGTTACCTTGTCGAGGATCTGATTGGTCTCTTTGAGAGAAGCGCCTTCGGGTGCGATGTCGCGATCATGGAAGCAGTAGAATTCGACACCCAGTTTCTCCATGAACTCGAAGGCAACATCAACGCGTTTGAGAGTGTTGTCCATCGAATCCGTGCCATCGCACCACGGCCTGACCATGGTAGGAGCGCCGAAGGGATCAGAACCATTGCCACGGAAGGTGTGCCAGTAGGCGACAGAGAAACGAAGGAGATCCTTCATCTTCTGGCCTTCAACGACTTCCTCCGGGTTATAATGCCGAAACGCGAGCGGATTGCGGCTTTGAGGGCCTTCGTACTGGATTTTGGAGATTTCAGGGAAAAAGGCCATGGGATGCTTCCTTAGAAATATTGCGGATGAATTGTATTTGAATGCTTGTTGATGCGTTCTGTTTTTGGCAGTGTAATCATGGTGGGACTGGGAAGCTAGAAATGGAAAGGGGCGAGACAAAAAAAGAACTGCATTTGCTGGTCAAAAAGACTAAAATCTGGTAGACTGTTAGCTTGGTTTTTAGGTGTCTGAGATATTTTGCCGGATATCCGCATCAAGTTAGATCAAGGTTACGGTGGCGAGCCCTGTTTCAGGTGAGTTCCGCCGGGACCGTTTAGGAAAATGAGTTCGAAACATGGCCCGAAAGACACTTCTAGATCGACGTCGCGAAGCAGAAGCTGCCGAAAAGTTACCGGCAGAAGCCAAGGTCAAAAAGACCGTGAAGCGGAAGGCCAAGCGACGTACCAAGGCTGCCAGCCTGGAACGTAAACGCATGGTTTGGGTGATCTTCAGCGGTGCGCTCAAAGAAGAAGGTCGCTTCAATTACGACCAGAAGGACGAAGCTCTCGAGAAACTCGAACTGCTCCGTTCCAAGTCGAAGAAGCTGTATTTCCTTCAGCCCGTCAAAGAAGTGATCGGCCAGGAAGCTCCGAAGTCGAAGGTCGTCATCGAAGACGATGAAGAACTGACCGACGAAGTCGCAGGTGATGAAGAAGCCGGCGATGAAGAAGTCGAAGTCGAACTGGAAGTCGAAGAAGACGACGCTTTCGATGACGATGCCGACGCCGATGATGCTGGCGAAGAAGACTTCGCAGACGATGATGAGTAATTCCTCCGCAGAGGAATGATTGACGTTCCCAACCGATCCCGCTAGTTTTAAGCGGGATCTTTTTATGCGCCGTATTATGCAGCGCAGATCGTTATGATTCGTAGCGACCGCAGGAATAACAGACGTTCCGAGTCGCCAACGATCTCCGTTCGGCAGAAACAGGGCTTCCTGGTCAAAGTGGATGACAGGATGCTGCCGGTTGGGAGAACAAGGGGATGGCGGGACACTCCAGTCGGAATTAGCCGACGTCCTGTCAGATTCGATCCATCAATTTCGATCTATCGAAATAGCCAGGCGAGTCGCTATGTGCTCGAAGGCCGCTGATGCTCCTCTTGGGTAAGTCGTCGCAGGGATGCAATTGGGTAACGAATCGATGAAGACGGTCACAAACACCCGGATTATCATCCTGATTGGCTGCTTAGCGGTGTTTCTGGTGCTGTTGACCGCTAGTTCCTACCAGCGACTGCGTCAGATCGAGAAAGCCCGTGCCTCGGCGCGCGAAACGAACAATCTCGTTCACAAGTTCGAGCAGCTTTACTCCGTCATCGTCGATGCGGAAACTGGACAACGCGGCTTCCTGATCGCGGGCGAAGACGACTACCTTCAGCCCTTCATCGAGTCGACCAACGAAATGGCGACCCGAAGAGCCGAGATCGAGAACGTCGTTGAAAATCATCCAGAATACAGCGACGAATTCCAAAAGCTGTTCGAACTCATCGACAGCAAAATGAGCGAGTTGAAACGCACGATCGATGTCGCTCGTCAGGACGGACTCGAAGCCGGTCGAAACATCGTCAATACGCAAGAAGGCCTGCGTCTGATGCAGGCGATTCGCGGGCAGACGCGAACTCTCAACAGCGCGCTTGATAAAGTCTATTCGAGTCGAGTCCAGGCGCTCAACAACAGCTTCCAGCGCGCCCGAGTCGAGATGGTCATCGCTGCTGTTCTCGGCCTGACGGCCTGTGCATTGGTGCTCCCGCTGGTCGTCCGCGAACTTAGAGGACGCCAGCGCGCCACCGAGTTGATTCGCCAGGAGCAGGAGAATCTCCGCGTCACTCTCGAAAGTATCGGCGACGGCGTCATCGCGACCAATGACCGTGGCGAAGTCACGATGCTCAACCCTGTGGCGCAACAACTGACCGGGTGGACGCTCGAAGAAGCGTTGGGGCAGCAGTCGACTGTCGTCTTCAATATCGTCAATGAAGAAACGGGTGCCGTCGTCGAGAGCCCGGTCACGCGCGTCTTGCGAGAAGGCGTCATCGTTGGCCTGGCCAATCACACCGTCCTCATCGCCAAAGACGGCTCGCGACGCCCGATTTCCGATAGCGGTGCCCCGATCCGTCGTGCAGATAAGATCGTCGGCGCGATCATGGTCTTCCGCGATATGAGCGAACAACGCGATGCGGAAAAGGACTACGAACAATACGTCGCCCAGATTCAATCCGAACGACTGCGCCTGCGATCCGTCATCGAAGCCATGCCCGTCGGCGTGATACTCGCCGATGCTGATGGCAAACTGACTCACCTGAACAGCGAACTCAAGAAAATCTGGGGCGACTCAACTCCCCTCTCGTCAACATTCGAGCATTATCAGGACTGGAAAGGCTGGTGGCCCAAAACAGGCGAACTCATCAAAGGTGAAGAGTGGGCCATGAGCCGGGCATTAAAGAACGGCGAAATCGTCCGCCCCGAAGAAGTCCTCATCGAAACATTCGATGGTCAGAAAAAAACAATCCTCAACTCCGCTTCTCCGATCTTCGATATCGAGGGAAACCTCGTCGGCGGTGTCGTCGCTGAAGTCGATATCACCGAGCAGGCCCAGATTCGTGCCTCACTGGCGGATGCTCAATCGCGTCTGGAATCGATGCTCGAAATCGGCGAGATCGGAACCTGGGACTGGAACATCCAGTCAAATCGAGTCTACGCGGATCAGAATCTCGCGCGAATGTTCCGCGTCGCAGCCGAGCAGGCTCAAGGCGGTTCGCTCGAATCGTATGTCGATGCCGTTCACCCGGATGATCGCGAACTGCTCAATCAGGTCATTAGCGAAGCCGTCAAAGCCGGCGATGTCTTCAGTGCAGAATATCGCCTGACAGATGATGATGGCGAAGTCCGCTGGATCACAGCTCGAGCGCGAATCGAGCGCGATGAACAGGGACGTCCTGTGAATATGCCGGGCGTCGTTATTGACGTCACCGAGCGACGCCTGCTCGAAGACAACCTGCGCAAACTCGCCAGCGACCTCTCGATTGCTGACCAGCGCAAGAACGACTTCATCGCCACCCTGGCTCATGAACTTCGTAACCCGCTGGCTCCGATCCGCACCGGGATTGAGACTCTCAAATGGCAGAGCCAGGATGCAGGAGCCAATCAGGTCATTGAGACGATGGAGCGCCAGGTCAGACAGATGGTTCGCCTGATCGAAGACCTCCTCGACATCTCCCGCATCACCCGTGGCAGCCTGTCACTTCGTCAGCAGCCGAGTGAATTGAGCGAGATCTTGAACAATGCCATCGAGTCCACTCGCCCCCATTTCGAAGACCGCAGTCAGGAGTTCTTCGTCGAACTCCCCCGAGAAGAAGTCTGCGTCAACGCCGATGCTGCCCGACTCACCCAGGTCGTCGCGAACCTGCTGGATAATGCCGCCAAGTATACACCTCATGGCGGGAAAATCTGGCTCAAAGCGTTCGAAGAAGATGGTCGCCTCGTCATCTCCGTCAAAGACAACGGCTTCGGCATCTCTCCGGAAATGCAGGATCACATTTTCCAGATGTTCGGGCAGGTCAAACGCTCGCTGGAAGAGGGTTATTCAGGCTTGGGGATCGGGCTGACGCTCGTCAAAACGATCGTCGAAATGCACGATGGCACGATCGATGTCCTCAGCGAAGGCGTCAACAAGGGAAGCGAATTTCGCGTCACGATGCCGACCTGTGATCTTCCCGAGATCCCGACGATCAAACCACTGCAGTTCGACGAGATCCAGGAATCGACACGTCAACTCCGTGTCCTCGTCGTCGATGACAACCGTGCCGCTGCGAAAATGCTGAAAGTGATCATCGAGAAACTCGGACATCAGGTCGAACTGGCACACGACGGCGTTGATGGCATCGAGAAAGCCCATCAGTGGAGTCCACACTTTATCCTGATGGATATCGGGATGCCCAAGATGAACGGGTACGAAGCCACTCGGCGTATCCATGCAACGGACTGGGGCAAAGACATTGTCATCGCCGCTCTTTCCGGTTGGGGCCATGAGGACGATAAACGACGTACCCAGGAAGCGGGCTTCGATTATCACCTCGTCAAACCAGCGGAAATCACAGTCCTCAACGAGATCCTGCTGAAAGTCGCGACCGAGAATCCAGACGCAGCCGTTATCCAGCGAAGAGAAGCCATGCCCTCAACCTCTCCCAATGAAAAAGCCCCGACAGCCGTGGATGATCCTCTGCTGAAGTCAGACGTCCCGCCAGAATCTGTCAGAAAACTGGCTCATGATATCAAGACTCCGTTGTCTATTATCACGATGGGAATCGAACTCCTGAAGCAGAATCCCGACCTGAGCGAAGATCAGAAGATGGTCTACGAAATGATCGAGGGAGATGGCGTGAAGCCACTGGAGACATTGATCGCAGAAATGATCGAGTATTTGAAGAAGCTGTCCAGTAAATAGCAAACACGGCGTTGGGTGCACTGCTGGCTTGGCGCGATCCTGTTCGGCAAAACCAAGCTGTCGGCCAGTCTTACTTTCTCCGTCCTGAAAGGACGATTTCTGTCAGCCCAGGACACGTCCTGGGTTTCGACATGACAGAGTTTCTCCGCCCTGTAGGGGCGGCTCATCGTTGATTACAGAATTGACCGCGCCCCTACAGGGCGGAATGCCTCCTGTGACACCGTTTCCCAGGATTTCATCCTGGGCTGACAGAAATCGTCCCTTCAGGACGGAAACCGGGATGCTCTCAAGGAAACTTTGAAACACATCACTTGAGGCTCGGCTCCACGTCGAAGAGGATTAAGCCAGCCAGCAATTCCAACCGGCGACGCCGCTGCGGAAATTACAACGCTCACCGCTCGTTGCAAAATTGCTGCTGCACAATCACGTTCAGCGTGATAAAAAGAGTCTCTCACCCATTCCTGCGCGCCCGTTTTGTTGCTTCTTTAAGGAGCACGTCCGATGACCCTGTCTGAATTTCAACGTTTTGTGCATGAGCACGAAGCGTGGTTCATGGGGCATGCGCATGAGTCGTACTTCACGATCGATCGTGTCGAAAAAAACCTCGGGGTGCGGTTCCCTGCCAGTTTTCGCTGGTTGCTGGGCCAATATGGCTACTGGCGATCAACCGGGGTCGCCGCGTTGTCGGTCATCGAACAAATGACAAGCTCGCGACGCCCTGCTCTCCCCTCTCATTATGTCGTCCTCGCGACACCGAGCGCTTTCTTCTTCGACCAGTTCCATGGTCGCGCCACGAATTCTGACGATGAACGCAAACTCGGATCGGTCGTCTTGAAGCTCAATGAAACCACCGGCAGTGATGATGATGTCGCTGTTTACTGGGTACGCGGTCCCGAAGAAAAATTGAACGGTCAGGCAGGAGCAATGGCGACTGGACGCGTTGTCAGGTTCAAGAATTTCGCCGAGTACGTTGCTTCGTACTGCCGCTACCAGCAAACTCACGCGACAACCGCCCGAGTCGCGAATCCTCGTGGCTGGACGGCCGATATCGGACACAGCTATACGCTCGAAGAGATCCAGGGAAACCTGTCTCACCTGTTGAAACTGCTGACCGAAGTCATCGTCTGCTTCGAACATCACCTGACCAAACCTCTCAGACGAGCCATGTCGGCCAACGGATCCGCAGCAGAGGTAGCCTTCACACCTTCACCTTCCACAGTGCCCCATCCCCCAGTTGGCAAAATGACAGTTGAAGAAGGTCTCTTCGCGATCCAGCAGTATCGGACTTACGAGCTGACAAAATCGATCACTCATGTTGTCCACCATCGCGATGTTGACTCCGAGTCTCTCGATGAAGAGAAAATCGTCTCCATCGGCAACTCGCCCAGACCACCCGTTGCCTGGCCCGTCATCGCTCGAAGTTCCTCGACCTGGAGCGTGCCGGAAGAAACTCGTCATCTGCATCATGGCCGCCTCTATCTCTTCCCGGTCGATCCGACAAAGGCGCCCTCCCCCGCTCTGCCTCCGATGGAACACTGGGTCATGCTTGTCAAAGACGATGCCTGCCAGTTGACCTACCTGATGTGCTGGCTGGCCGATGGCACTCATCGCTTTGATCGCCAGGTCAGTCAGTTGGGACCTTGTGCCTATACGAAGCGTCTGTATCGAGTCTTGACCTCGCAGGACTTCTACTGCGAACTCGAAGACCTCGTCATCATGCCCAGCAGTTACCACGGCGCGAAAGCCTCGGCCTGACAGACAAGACCAGCAATGACGACAGCATCTGCAGTACTATCTCGACTTGATCCTCCGCTGTGGATCGTGACATCGGGAACGATCCACGAACCTGCTGGACTGGTCGCCACGTTCGTCACGCAGGCTTCATTGGACCGAGAAAACCCGAGGTTTCTCGTCGGTTTAGCAAAGCCACACCATACCTGCCAGACGATCGCCAAATGCAACGCGCTCGTTCTCCATCTGCTGGAAGACTCCGAGCGTGAGCTTGTCTTTCGCTTCGCAAGTCGCCACGGATTCAATGGCGTGAACCGCGATAAATTTCATGGTCTGAGCATCAAACCGAGTCAACATGGCGTCCCGAGACTGGTTAACGCCATGGCTGCCCTGGAGTGTCATCTCGTCAAAACATACGAGACGCCAGATCGTTCGCTATTCCTCGTCGAAGTTGATGCAGCATTCGACAGCGGTTCAACTCAGCAACCGTTGAACTGGTCACGCTACGCAGCGACATCCACCCCAGCCGAGTTGCAGTTATTGGGAACACTACTGCACGAAGACACCATCCGAGACAACAAGATGATCGCAAATGCTTCGTAGGGTCCGCTGTGCGGACCGTCAAACGGGCAGCAGTCCTGAATTGCATGAACAGTTACAAACAATTTGTCTCAACCGACGATCGTGCGTTTGACAGTCCGCACAGCGGCCCCTACACAAACCCCCGCACGCATAAAAATGGCCTCTGGTCAAAGGAACCAGAGGCCATCACAACACCACACGTTCAATGATTTGTCCGGTGGGCGAAGCGGGACAAAGTCGCCCACCTATCTGTGCTTAGTAGCCGTAGCTGTAGCCGCCACCATATCCGCCGCCGTAGCCATTTCCGCCGCCTTCGGAGACAGCACCTGATTCACAGCTCAGGTTGAATTGGCTGTCGCAGGTATCGTATTCGTCGCCATACAGCGAGCCGACGATGCGACCTTTGTATCCAGTGACGCCAGAGTAGTAGAAGCTCTGGTTGACCGATCCGACAGCCGACCCGACGTCTTCGAGTTCCTGGTTGACACCGTAAGAGATTTCGGTCAGTCCAACGACCATGCCGATGACACAGATCGTCGCAACGAGGACAAGTTCAGCAGAGATGATGAAACCGGCTTCGTCATTCTTCAGGGCACAGAGAGTTTGAGTGAAAGTAGCAATCATGGTGATGTTCCTTAATAATTGGGAATTGGTAATTAGTAATTAGCCGATCCAAAGAAAGAAGTTGACTTGAGTACGTTTGTTAAACATTGAGCGGCGAGCAGGAATGAATTGGTGAGGAATCTGCCTTAGTTCCGGCTAATTACCAATTACTAATTCCTAATTACGATCACCGCCTTCGGCGGAATCAACCTTCTGGTTCAGCAGTGGCGTTGCAGCTGATATCGCAGCTGTCGTCGCCGTCGTCTGACTGATCGCCGTAAGCAGAGCCGAAGTAGAAGCCCTTCTTGCCGGTTGTTCCGTTATAGCGGTAGGTCTGGTTGATGCTTCCGAAAGCCGATCCGACGTCTTCGAGTTCCTGATTGATGTTGAAAGCCACTTCGGTCAGGCCGACAAGCATACCCATGACGCAGATGGTGGCGATGAGGACAAGTTCCGCAGAGACAATGAAACCGTTTTCGTCGTTGATCAGTTGAGCGAAGAGAGCGTTTGAGTTAGCCATGGGTGTCGTTCCTTTGAAGAGTGACTCAGTGTGTGTGTTGGTGTGTTGTGGAAACGTGTGTGTTTCGATGAGAAGGATGTAAAGCGATGGGCATGCCAAAGGTCCTTGGCGCGCTCCGTCGGGTTTACAAAAACTCTCAATCAGAATTCCTTAACACGTTGGCACGACAGTCTTTATATTTTCCGACACTGTGTAATATTTCCTCTACACTGCCCATGAGCCCCATTTTCACCGATGTTGACAATTAGCAACGCCGTTTTCAGCGGACAACAACACAAGGCACTTAAAGCCTTTTGCAGTATTTACTTAAAGCCGCGCAACCTGGCGCAGGCATCATGTTGCGTCTAGTCAACGCAAAGCCCCTGCGGGAACACCGATTCTGGGGGTCGTAACGGTTGTGTCGATTTCGGGAAACACGGAGCTTGGCGCGAGCCTGAGGCGGACTTGGAGTGTCTTTCCAAAGAGAGATTGAGGAAAGCCAAGGTTCTTAAAAGAGGCGGTCGAAAAATAGTCGTGGATTCTTGACGGACGAAGACATTGTGTCATAATGCGATTTCGGCGTACGGAGCCCGATCAGGGAAACGTCGTCACAAGCGGGCGTAGCTCAGTTGGTAGAGCATCACGTTGCCAACGTGATTGTCGAGGGTTCGAGTCCCTTCGCCCGCTCTTTTTTATTGGTGGTTTTGAGAAAGTTAGCCCCGTTTGCAGGCCGACTCCTTAAGACCCGGCAGGCTCGAACCTCAGCAGGAGCAGGAAAGCGTCAAGCAGATTGCAAGTCGATCTGCACAGGCGGTATCAATCCAAGCCTTAACATGGCAGGCCTCTCATGCTGGAGGCGCGATCATCGAATCGGCAGCAACTCTCTCGCAGGACGCCAGATAATTTGCGGGATGCAAACCGGGCTTGCCATTTCTTTGCTTTGGCAGTTTTCAACAACCGTTTTGATCGAGTCAACAGGTCGTCCAGAAATACGATTCGGGTCGTTCCCATAACGACGGTTTTTCTAAGCGAAGTCACTGTTCAATACGACACGGTTGAATACGATACAGTTATTAATACGACATAGTCACCGGGATAACCAGACATGACTCAAGAACAGACGCTGGACGAGGCAACAACAACTGACGAGGAGGCCCTCGGCGGTCTGAACCTGAAAGTCAATGTTGAGCAAGTCGGTCCTTGCAAACAACACATCACCGTCACCATCGACGGCCAGGACATCGCTGATTACCGCTCAAAGACGATCGAGAACTACACGTCTCGCGCCGAGCTGCCTGGCTTCCGCGCCGGTAAAGTCCCGACTCGAATCATCGAGAAACGCTTCGAAAAAGAAATTCAAAACCAACTGAAGCACGACCTGCTCGTTCAAAGCCTCGAGCAAGTCATTCGCGACAACAAGA
Source organism: Lacunimicrobium album (assembly GCF_052161635.1). Lineage (GTDB taxonomy): Bacteria > Planctomycetota > Planctomycetia > Planctomycetales > Planctomycetaceae > SXPC01. The sequence continues at coordinate 5,338,323 of NZ_CP197413.1, read as the reverse complement.
TCGACGCCATCAGCGAGCCAAGCCTGGACATCGAGACTCTCGATCTGCCAGAACAAGGCGACATGGAATACGAATTCGACGTCGAAGTCCGCCCGTCGTTCGAACTGCTCGAATATAAAGGTCTGGAAATCAACCGCCAGACGCGCGAAATCAACGACGAAGAAGTCAACAGCTACCTCGATCGCCTCCGCGAACAACACGGCACTCTGCAACCAGTCGAAGAGCCAGCCCAGGCCGGCGACTATGTTGTTGTCGACGTCAAGTTCTACTTCGGCGAGAAGCTGGTCCGCGAAATGAGCGAACTGACCGTCCGCCTGCGACCAGTCGTCCGCTTCCAGGATGCAGAACTGGCTGGCTTCGATGAGCTGATGAAGGGCGCCAAAGCCGACGACGTCCGCGAGACGACGATCCCGATTTCGACCGAATCCGACGTCATCGAAATGCGTGGCGAAACTGTCAAGGCTGTCTTTACGGTTCTCGACGTCAAACGTGCCCATCTCAAGCCGCTCGATGAAGACTTCCTGGAGATGTACAACGTCCCCAGCGTCGAAGACATCAAGGGCAAGATCCGCGAAATGCTCGAACGTCAGGTTGGCTATGAGCAACGCCAGTCCACCCGCGATCAGGTTCTCGAAAAGCTCGCTGAGTCAGCCAGCTGGGATCTCCCAGAAGGCCTCGTCCGCAGCCAGATGGAAAACGCACTGCGTCGCGAAATGCTCGAGATGAGCCAGTCGGGCTTCTCTCAGAAAGACATCGCCGCTCGCGAAAACGAAATCCGTCAACGCAGCTTGACCATCACACGTCAAGCCCTCAAGCAGCACTTCATCCTCGACAAGATCGCAGCGACGGAAAACATCGAGCCGACTCCGGAAGATCTCGAACGCGAAATTCAGATGATGGCTTACCAGCGTGGCGAAAGCCCACGTCAGGTTCGTGCCCGTCTGATCAAGAGCGGCATGATCGAAAACCTGAGTGCCCAGATCCGCGAACGACTGGCTGTTGACCTGATTCTGGACAACGCCAAATTCAACGACACCCCAGCTAAGCCAGCCGACATCGATCGCGTCGAAGCCATCAGCAAAACGATCTGCGTCCCGACCAAGGATCAACGCGCTTCGTTCGAAGAAGAGACCGAAGAAGGCGACGAATAAGATTCTCGCTCCACAAAATCAAAAGGCCTCACGATTTCGTGAGGCCTTTTTTTGCGCGCGTAGGGTCCGCTGTGCGGACCGTCAATCGATGACCAACATCGCTCGGCTACTTGCCAGGACCGACTCACACATTCACTTTGCCAGCAGTTCATTTCGCTTCCGTAAGCTCATTGACGGTCCGCACAGCGGACCCTACACACTGCAATGTCGACGACGTCACATTGACGCAAAACCCGGCGGGATTTTTTTTCTGGCGGATGACTTGTCCCTGAACACTTCTCCTCACTCGCCTGACAGCCTATTCTTATGATGTCGAAAGGGCACCGACTCAACCACCAGGGATGGACATCAATGGTTGAAGGTCACACGTCGCCGTTTTGTAACAGACATTGAATCGAACACTGCCACTCGAAGTTAGATGGAACGCACCATGGAAATGTTCAACCATCGCCCGAACGAAAGCTTCCTGCGACATCAGGACACGTACAACCAGTCACGCGACTATCAGCGTCAGCGTCAAATGGGCATCGGCGACTTGCTGCTGGAAAACCGCATCATCTTTCTGGACGGCCCCATTCATGACGCCAGCGCCAACCTGATCGTCATGAAACTTCTTTACCTGCAGTCGGAAAACCGTCACCAGGACATCCACCTCTACATCAACTCACCCGGTGGATCGGTCACAGCGACACTTGCGATCTATGACACGATGCAGTTCCTCGAACCAGCGGTCGCGACCTACTGCGTCGGTCTGGCTGCCAGTGGTGGCGCGATCCTCCTGGCCGGCGGTGCCCGAGGCAAGCGATACTGCCTGCCGAACTCCAAGGTCATGATTCACCAGCCATACGGCCAAGTCGGCGGCCAGGTTTCTGACATCGAAATCCAGGCCAACGAAATCATCTACACCCGCGAACTGCTCAACACGATTCTCCAGCAACACACTGGCCAGCCGATTGAGCGTATCGCCAAAGACACGGAACGCGACCGCTATCTGACAGCGATGCAGGCCAAAGAGTACGGCATCGTTGACGAAGTGGTGCAGCATAAGAAGAAGTTCGTCGAAACCGACATCAAGTCCGATCAAAAGGCGACCTGATCAGCGACGGACACGTTGAGTACTCCTTCTTTTACTTTGCATCAACGCTCATTCAGATAAAGGTTTTCCATGTCGACTCTCATTCCGTATGTCATCGAAAAATCGGGCCGCGAAGAGCGGGCGATGGATATTTACAGTCGTCTCCTCAAAGACCGCATCATCTTCCTGGGGACGCAGGTCAACGACACGATGGCCAACGCCCTGGTCGCTCAGCTGCTGTACCTGCAGTTCGAAGACCCCAAGGCAGATATCCATATGTACATTAACTCGCCAGGCGGTTCGATCTCCGCCGGGATGGCGATTTATGACACGATGCAGTTCATCACCTGCGACGTTGCGACCTATTGCATCGGCCAGGCCGCTTCCATGGGCGCTGTCCTCCTGACAGCAGGCGCACCCGGCAAGCGATACGCACTGCCCAACGCCCGCATCATGATCCACCAGCCTCTGGCCGGCATGGAAGGAACCGCGACCGAGCTGGAAATCCACGCTCGCGAAGTTCTCAAAGTGAAGCGTCGCATGAACGAGATCATGACCAAGCACACCGGCAAGTCGATCGACGACATCGAGAAAGACACCGACCGCGACAACTTCATGACCGCCGACGAAGCCAAGGGTTATGGAATCGTCGACAAGGTCCTCGAAAAATTCGACCTGCCGATCAAGTCTGAGTAATCCGTAGTAGGGTGCCGGTGAGTCTTCGAACCGCACCAATTGTGGGTTCGAGCAGTGAATTAACTTTGAAAGCGTATTTGGTGCGGTTCGCAAAGCCTCACCATCACCCTACAAATTCTTCTCTGCGTGCTCTGCACTCCTCTGTGATCTCTGCGTTCCAGTCTCGCTTAAAAGATGTCATCTCGACAGCCACCAATGATCGACGTATCATGGTGGCTGTTTTCATGCGCGTCGGAACGTCGCGCAATGCCCGTATTGACGTCAAGGATGACGAGCGATGGCTGGCTGGTTACGACTACTGATTGTGATGATCCTCCTGCCGGGCTGCGGCAGTCGCGGACATCAGGAACTGCTGGAATCGCGTTTGCGCGCCCAAGAAGAACAGCTGGCGATGCTTGAAACTCAACTGAGCACCAACCTCCAGGAACTCGCCTACGCCCGCAAGGAGAATCAGACTTTGCAGGAACGCCTGGATGCTAGCTCGCCCGGATCGACTGCTTTCGTCTCTGCTCAATCCCGTGTCGAAAAGATTGTCATCGATCCTCTTTACACAGGCCTGAATCGAGTCAACAACAAGCGGACGTTAGTTCTCTTTTTCACTCCGCAGGACGGCCTGGAAAAGCCGGTCAAGCTGCCGGGGGATGTGACAATCCAGCTCCGTCGTGCTGATCAGTCTGAGTCGTCACCCCCCCTTGAGCAATGGGATCTGACCTCTCAATCCTGTATCAAGTATTGGCAGGACGGGTTCATAAAATCCGGCTTCCTCTTCCAGGTTGAGCCAACAACAGACCTTTCCCAGATGGATCAGATCTCTCTGAAACTCCTTTTTGCAACCAGCCCCAGCCAGGTCCTGGAAGCGAAGCTGCTCGTCAAAACGAACACCGCCACCGAGTCATTCCCGGGTGGACTCTCAGCCCAGACGACGACGCCAAACCCCAAGACCGCCGTCGTCGACTCGGCGACTGCGGAAAGCGAAGCCGGAACCGCCAAAGTCGAACCTGCCAGTTTCAAAACTGAGTCGAACAGCAGCATGCCGGAATGGGCCAATATCCCCGGCGATCTCAAACCGGTCGAAGGCCAACCCAGACTCGAGCCACTGCCAGAAACAACCCGGGAGAAAAAGCCAACCGTGACTTCGGACAATTGGACCGACGAGTCGACCCCCGTCTGGCGGTAACACTGAAAAGAAGACTGGAACACACAGACAACAGAGGTGAGCAGAGCACGCAGAGAAAGAGTTCCAGGTTCAACACAACGTCACGAAGACGTCAGCAATTCTTGAACAGCAAAATCAGGAACGTTACTTTTCGACCACGACTCCTCTGAGCGATCCAGTCATTTTCCCATTTCTCAAATTGAACATCTGCTCAATTTGATCAGTGTGACTGTCGAGAAGACACTGCGTAAGGACCGACGAAGATGCGCCAGGCCATCTCGTCATGCGCAAATGAAGAAGACCTATCGGAGGTCTTTGTAGCTATCGATGCCCATGTAGATGACGATGCCCGCGCTCAGCAGAAACATCACATCCATCACGATGCTGGCACGGGAAAACGGGATGCCGATTGCAAGGTCGGCAATGGTCATCAGCGCAATCAGTCCTGCGATCGCCATGGAGATGGTCAACAATTGTTTGATCATGCCAAGTCCGATTCCCATCATGCTGTCACACTGGCTCGTCGTTCGGGGATCTGCCGTCACCAGACAACCCGCCGTCTGGCCATGGCGTGGCGTCTGAAAATGAGAAGACGACAGTGTTGATGATCGAGAGAGGAAAATCAATTCAAATCCGCCCTGTGATGATTCCACATCGGCAAGTCGGGTGAATCAATTCTGATTAGAGGGGACGAGGAAAAGATGTGTATTCACTTGTCCACACGACAAACCCCGTCGAGACCGACCGAGTCTGCCTGTCGCGTGTTATCGACTGAAGATTCCGAGAGCTTTGCTCCAGCGAGAACTGCCCCCATAGAATAAGCATTTCGCCTCAGCGTGTTAACCGATTCAAGGGTTAAACGCGTTCCAAACTGTGAAATAGCGGCAGGCTTACGGACCAGAGGTCAGCTCAATGACATGCCCGTCCGGATCTTCCAGGAAGAATTGCCACGCCCCATCCGGTCGCTGCTTGAGAGAATGCGCGATCTTTGCGCCTGGGTGCTGGCGAACAATCTCAAAAGCCTTGGGACAATCCTCAACCTGAAATGCCACGTGATGGGTCCGGCTCGATTGAAAACTCTCCGGCTTGAAAATCCCCGCCGGTCCTGATTTCTCATGCTCGAGAATCAGATGCACCAACGTCGGCCCCGCCTGAAACCACAACCCGCCAAAATCAAACGCCGGGCGTGGGACTTCCTCCATTCCCAACAGCTGTGCGTAAAACGCGCGCGATCGATCAAGGTCCTTAACGACGAACGTGACGTGATCGATAGTCTTGACGTTGAGCATGGTGGATCCGACATTTTCCTAATCCTGATTTGCCACAGAGGACACAGAGTTCACCGAGGAAAGCATGAGGAGGAGTGCATTTGATTTCCCAGAATCTTTCCGACTTGACCCAAGACCACATCGTTGTCGCTGAGCCGGCCTGAGAAGATTCCTCCTCTGAGACCTCTGTGTACTCTGTGGCTGAAGCTTCTCCTCTATGCCAACAGCGGTTCCGGCGCATGTCCCTCGACCCACCAGTTGGCACCATCGCGCTGAACGCGACGGTAAAGTGTATCCCGTTCGACCGGGTTGCGACCCGCTTCGCGGATCATTCGGTGCAACTGGGTGACGGTCAGCCCTTCTGGCGTTTTGGCTCCGGCGTCGTGGTAGATGATCTCGTGGACGACGGTCCCATCGACATCGTCTGCTCCAAAACTTAGCGCGGTCTGAGCGATCTGCTCGCCGAGCATGATCCAGTAGGCTTTGATATGGTCGAAGTTGTCGAGCATGATTCTCGACAGCGCGACCATCCTCAGGTCCATCTGACCTGTCGGCTTAGGAATGTAATCGAGTCCCGTGTGATCAGGGTGGAACGCGAGCGGGATGAACGTCTGAAATCCGCCGGTTTCATCCTGGAGTTCACGCAGGCGGTTCAGGTGATCCGCTCGGTGCCGGGCCGATTCGAGGTGGCCATAGAGCATGGTCGCATTCGAACGCAGTCCCATCTGGTGGGCAACGCGGTGGATGTCGAGCCATTTGCTCGAGTCGGCTTTATGTTCGCAAATCTGACTGCGGACTTCCTCATCAAAGATCTCAGCACCGCCCCCTGGCATGCTTCCCATCCCGGCATCGATCAGCTCTTTGAAAACCCACTCATACGGCTTTTTCGTCAGGTGAGAGAACCAGTGAATCTCGACCGGGGTCCAGGCCTTGATGTGGATCTTCGGATCGGATTCGCGAATGACACGGACAATGTTGACGTACCAGTCAAACTTCTTCTGGTGGTGCAGCCCGCCGACGACGTGGATCTCCGTCGCCCCCGCAGCGGTTGCTTCCGCGACCCGGGCACGAACCATGTCGTCTGTGAAGACATACGCCTTCTCACTTTTCAGATCCGAACGGAACGCGCAAAACCGACAGCGGTAGACACAGACGTTGGTCGGGTTCAGGTGGATGTTGGTGTTGTAGAAGGCGTCGTTGCCGTTTTTGCGTTCACGAATTTCGTTGGCCAGACGCCCAAGGGTCAACAGGTCAGCCTGCTCATCCAGGAAGATGCCTTCCTCGACAGAGACACGTTGGCCGCTTCGAATTTTTTCAGTGATCGTATTCAGCGTGGGATTCATACGTTTCAAATCGATCTCAAGAGCAGGTCGAGCGCACCGACGAGAAAGATGCCGATGCTCAGGACTGCGTTGGTATGAAAAAAGGCCAGGTTGACGCGGGACAGATCGTCTTCACGCACGAGTGTATGCTGGTAAACAAGCAGCCCCGCAAACAGGACCATACCCGCCATAAAGACTATACCGAAATCGCCGACGAACCAAAACAGGCCTAAACAGGCCAGCATCAGAAAATGGCTCGCCATCGAGATCCGCAACGCGCTGGGAACCCCCAATCGGGTGGGGATACTGAACAGGCCGGCTTGCTTGTCGTACTCGTAGTCCTGGCAGGCGTACAGGATGTCGAACCCGCCGACCCAGAAAAAGATAACAGCCGACAGAATCACCGGCGGCCAGGCGAGGCTTCCCATGATCGCGATCCAGGCCGCGATCGGCGACAGCATCAATGCCGCCGCCAGCCAATAGTGACACCACATGCTGAAGCGTTTGATGTACGAATAGCTGAGCAGGAAAAGCAGAACTGGAACCGAAAGAATCAACGGCCAGCGGTTGGGCAGAAAGAGCAGCGTACTCGCAATGAAGCCAGCCGAGCAGAGAACCAGAAATAAGGTCACTTGCCCGACAGACAGTATACCGGCCGGAATGTGACGCCCTTGGGTGCGAGGATTGTCGGCATCGTACTTCCGATCGACCAGGCGGTTGAACGCCATCGCCGCGGAGCGGGCACAGACCATTGCGACCAGAATGCCAACCAGTTCCTGCCAGCGAAACGATCCACGTTGATACCACGCCAGGATCGCCGACAGCAGCGCGAACGGCAACGCGAAGACCGTGTGCGAAAACCTCACCAGACTCAGAAAGTGTCCGACGAGGGAGGTCTTCTTTTCAACGGGTGGAACTGCGGCTGTGGTCACGGATACGGTCTGGGTTAGAGGAGTCTCGCGAACCCCGGCGGGGTGCTCACGTTTGAGTTTAGTGGATCGAAAGATCGGCGCGAACTGTCAACTCGATCGCGAGAGCCAGCTCGCGGCTGTCTCTACTAACCGCGAAACAGTCGAGTTCGATAACACTGGAGACGTGCATTCCGTGTGTGGCACGGCTGCGCCACATGTCGAGCCTGTCAATTCATGGGTGCCACTGGCTGTGCCAGTGTTCTGCAGCTCAAGTGGTCCTCAATCTTTGGAAGCCAGCAACATTCTTTACCGCCGACTCCGGCATCCGACTGTCCAGTTTATAACACTGTCGATCAGCATTCGGCACTGGCACAGCCAGTGGCACCCTGCAACTACGGTGCTTCCGGGGCAGGTGTCGCAGGGGCGGATCCAACCGGGGTCGAAATGACTGGAGCCGATGTCGAGTCCTTTGGAATGGTCAGGATCGCGCCTTCTTTCATCAGGTGCTCAATCCAGCGGGCGACGGACTTCTCACGCAGTGCTTTTGAGTCCTCGGCTCGGTACTCATAGTTCTTACCCGTGAGGTTCTTCAGCTGATCGATGACCAGGTGACGCACCGCGACGTTTTCATGCCCCAGAAGTTCGATGAGCTGACGAGACGTGATCGAGCTGGACGCTTCCTGTTTCGAGACACCCCAGAGAAGGCGGTAGACAATGTCGGCTGTCCCTTCAGGGAAGTAGTCCGCAAGGTCTTCCTTCAGCTCGAGTCGATTGACAATGTTCTCATTCATCCACAATCGCAGGCAGCCGATGGCATCTTCTCTGGCTTCCTGGTGAGTGCCGTTGGCGAGTATGTTGACGAGTTCCCGTGTGTTCCGAGTCAGTCCCAGGGTCAATGTTGCGTACTCTGACATCCGAGCGTCGCGATCAGTCGCGATGCCGGTGAGAGTGTTCGTCGCATCGGTGTTGGGAGTGAAGGAGCGGAAGTAGCGAGTCGCGTAGCTACGCTGTGTCTGAGTGCGTCGATCGATACTTTCATCGACCCAGCTTCCGTCAGCCACCAGTCCGAGCATGTTGCCCACGACCTGCGACAAGCTCGGCTTGTCGGCACCTTCCCAAGTCTTGATGACCGAGGTTCCCCCCTCAATGATCGCGACCGGCTCATCGCCGGACAGGACTCGCACCTTACCGCTCTTGAGGATCACCCGCGCATAATAGCCGACGCCTCGGAAGTCTTCTTCGAATGAAACAGGCGAGCGGGGAACCATCTCCACGCCGCAGACCGTGCCCGGCTCGATCAGCTCGATCGTCCAATTATCCTTCTGCATCGCGATGCCGATGCGAACCGGCTTCGATGGTTTGTCCGCTTCCGCCGTTCCCTTGTGAGAGAAAATCAGCCGGCCTTGTGTGAGTGTCATCGAGAGGGAAGTCTGGTCCGCAGTCCCATTCAAGGTCAGAAGGGACGCACCATCGAGGGTGACTCCGGCGAGCGGATCGGGACCAACCAACTCCGCGCGGAATGGTTTCGGAACCGCGATCATCTGACCTTCCTGCAGAACGGCTCCAGCGGGCATGACCTGCCACACTGGGGATCCATCGATATTCATCTGGCAGAGGAGTAACTCCTCGCTGGAGACGAAGGTGTATCGGGCTAGTGGACGGTTCGGGTCAGCCGGCGGGCTTTCCGGAACACCAGGAGGTATGGTCGGAGCGGGCGTTTCGATTTTCGGAGCCGCCATATTCGGATCGTTCATCGCGACGGCAGGGCCAGTCGATGTCGAGGGGACAGAAATGACATTGGTCATCTCGACGGTGGTTGATGTTCCAGGAACAGAAAGCGGCGTCTCGACGATCGCGACAGGGGTCATGTCGGCGACACTCGAAGCCTTCGGATCGGTGGCGACGATGGTGGAGGTTGGTTCCTTCGGGGGAGGAAGAACGGGAGCAGGCTTCTTGTCACCTGTCGCAGGAGCAGCCGCTTCGCCTGGCTGATCGTTACTGGCGAGCGTCGTGGTGTTCTTTTTGAACCAGTCGAGCGCCGGATCGCCAGCAATGGAGGCGACCCAGATCAACAGCAACGCCGCGACGCCCAGCCCGATCAGGACGTTGCCCCGGTTGTTCGACTTCTTCAAATACTGAGGGACCTCGTGGGGTCCGGTGTCGATCGGATCGCCCAGCAGTTCCGCCATCCGGTAAAAGCCACTACCAGCCCCGATCGCTTCCAGTTCTGATGCGGAGGGGCGTTTGGCGGACGAGACTGGCACTGCTGCCGCTGCTGCAGGTTGACTGGCACCGGCTGTCGGAGCAGGGACTGCTTTGGGAACCTTCGAGTCGACCAGCGCGTACATTTTGTTTCGGGTCTGTTCCGAGACGTGAGCCGGGTTGCCCAGAACAAGCGTCAGGATCTGGTGACAGGAAGCCACCTCTGCAAGAACCTCATCCGACTCCAGGGCCCGCTTCTCGACGTTGGCGATCTTCTCACTGGGAAGCGTGTTGTCGAGGTACTGAGAAATGGCATTGGCGTCCGAGAACTCATCGCGAGTATCTACAGCAGGCGCCAGCACTCGTCGCTTACGGATAACTTCTTTCAAGCGGGCCATCAGCGACTTGGCGACATTACTCTCATCAACCTTCGCCCCGATCTCGCGCGTCTGATCGGGCCCCAACACGTCATCCAGATACGCCAGCAGTGTTCGCAGTGTCAATCGCATGGTCAGTCTTCCCCGTTGTGTTCACAAAATCCGACGAGGGATTAGTGGGGAAGTGACTGCCGGTTTCGTACGAGATTTTAAAGTTTTTACGGAGAAGATCGATTTTCGAGTCCGTTGATCAGCCCTGATAGCATACGGGCAATTTCTTCAAGTTGCTCTTTAAGCTGACGATGGAGATGCTCGTCAATGAGGTTTCGCCGAAAGGCGAGTTCAAGTAAAGGGACGCATTCCTGGACTGATCCACGCGCGATACCGAAGAAGTTCCTTCGATCAGCTTTGGTGAATCGACCATTTCCCTCTGCGATATTGGCTGCGATTGAAAGCGAATCGCGATTGAGCTGGTTAACAAGAAAGCCGTAACCGCGATTGAACTGCTCTGTTTTAGCACAAATTTCGTCAGCGAAGTCGATCGACTTCTGGTAGACGAGCAGTTTCTCGAAAGCAAATGCCATGAGAGCATCAAGAAGGAAAGGAGAGAGTAGAAAGTAGACCGTGGAGAGATCGTCAGCTAACTGCAGGTCGTCTCCGCCGCTCTACTTTCTACTTACTCTGCTCTCCACTCTACTTTTGGTGGAACCAAAAGTCGGGGCGACACGATTTGAACGTGCGACTTCCTGCTCCCAAAGCAGGCGCTCTAGCCAAGCTGAGCTACGCCCCGTCGTTGTCTGCGTATCCTAGACGGTCTTTTTGACCTCGTCAATCGAACGTGGCTAGTACGAACAAAGTTTGTCGTTTTGTCTGAAAATCAGCCTACGACAGATTGACGTTTCACGTGGAACGACTGCAGATTCTACCATGGAGGTCGCAGGGTCTCACAGAGAAAACAGGAACTTACTTCTTCCCCTGTGTGACTCTGTGCTCCTGCGTGTTCTCTGTGGTGAACCTTCTGGATCTTGCCAACTGAGAAATTGACAACTCAACAGCGCACCAGGTTCACGCCGCGTTTGATAATCGATCCCGCAGGCGTCCCAGGATGCCTTCGAACTCGTCGTTGTTCTCGAAGTGGATGATGATCTTGCCGACGTCTTTGCCAGACAGCTTGATCTCGACTTTCGCGCCGACCATTTCTCGCAGCTGAGACTCCAGGGAAGCCAGGTGAGGATCGCTCGTCGGTTCGGTGTTCTCGGCGAGCTTGATTTCCTTGCTCTCCGGTTTGACGATCTTGCGAACTTCCTCTTCGGTCTTGCGAACGGTCAGCGCCTGCTTGACGACCTTCTCAGCCATCTTCTGCTGCATCTCCGGCTTGAGGGCCAGGATCGCGCGGGCATGTCCTGCAGTCAGTTCGCCTTTCTGCATCATCGTCTTGACCGGGACTGGCAGGTCGAGCAGACGCATCGTGTTGCTCACCGCAGAGCGGCTCATGCTCAGCTGTCGGGCGAGTTCTTCGACGGTCGAGTCGAACAGGTTCATGTAGTCCTTGAACGCCTGGGCCTTCTCGAGATCGGAGAGGTCCTGACGCTTCAGGTTTTCTTCGAACGCATATTCGCAGGCGGTCTTGTCGATGACATCGACCACGCGACACGGAATCGTCTCGCGACCAATCTGCTGACAGGCCAGCCAGCGACGCTCACCGGCGACGATCTGGAATGATGTCCCATCGAACTCGCGCACGATGATCGGCTGAAGGACGCCGTGTTCCTTGATGCTGTTGGCAAGCTCTTTGATCGAAGTCGTATCGAAGTCCTTACGCGGCTGGTTTGGATTTCGTCGAATGCTGGCGATGGCGAGTTCGCGCAGCTGCAGTTTGACTTCGGTTGATTTCTCGACCTCAGCGACGGCCTCTTCCATTGGTTCGTTGGTGGGACCCGCCCCGCCCAGCAGTGCGCCCAATCCTCGTCCGAGACGACGACGTGCGACGACCTGCTCTTCGACGGGCTGCTGTTCGGCTGGCTGTTGTTCGCTCATACTCTGTCCGTCCTGCTGATGATGTCCGCCATGGTGGTGATCACCATGATGCTGTTCGTGATTCTGTTCGTGGTGACCGTGTTCGTGATGCTGTCCGTCGTGGTGATGCTCATGGTGTCCGTGGGACTGATCGTTGTTCTCATGATTCTGCTGGTTGTGATCGTGATGGTGACCGTCAGTCATCGTGACAACTCCGTAAGGCAAGTTTGACGATGGCGCGCAAATCACCAAGGTCATTCGGGAAGCTCCCCAACCCCACCGCCTTGATGGCGAGCGGGTCATCGGGGTCATGCGTCTGAAACGTCCCGCGTTCTAAACCAACCTGGAAAACCCATCAAGACAGGTTGCCCTCACCGTTCAAGTTTCACGTGAAACGGGCAACATTTACAACGCGAAATGGGTTTTCAAACAGCAGAAGGCCAGTCTAAAAATTCAGAACGGCGAGCGGGGGGTGTGAACCCCCTGTCTTAAAAACGAATTGATCACGTTCGCGTTGACAGCATCAAAAGCGAGACGCCTCAAGTCGATTCAAACGATTCGTAACCGTTCTCTGCATTGCGAGTCAATAAGACAGGGGGTTGACACCCCCCGCTCGCCTTTACTTCACCTTCCAGAGGGTCAAGGTCTCAACCTTCTTAGCCTTGGGATCGCCGCCGACTTCGTCCATTTTGATCAGCAGGCTTGGTTCGTAGTCGAACTTGCCGACCTCATCGAAGAGATCCTTCCTGGCTTCCATCTGGGTTGCGAATGCAGGTGTCTGACCAGCATGAGGACCAGTCACCAGATACAGCGACACGCCTGACGGACGCGTTTCGGAGCTAGCGAATTCAAGATCACTGACCGGCCCTGCGAGGACCTGCTGACGAGAGAGATGCCAATAGACGGCGGGTTCGCCGTAGACGTAGACGATGACGGGGGCGTTGGGATCGCCGTTGGGGATGACAGTTTTGGCGACTTCGGAAACACTGTTGGCGAGTCCGTTTCGGGGTTCGTAGATGCGTGTTCCCACTGTCAGCATTCCGATCAAACCATATAGGATCACCAGGCGATACCAAATCCAAATTTGCGTTCTGGTCTGTTCGCTTTTCTTCAGCTGCTTGTCGTTGGGGTTCTCTTTCCACCACGTGAGACTTCTGTGTGCGTGGAGATTCGTCAAAAGTGCATATGACAAAATGCAGCCAATCATCGCTGGCATCAACAAGCGTGGGTATGGATAGTAAAGTGGAATGAGGATGATCAGCATTCCCACCCAAAGCATGGACAACACAATCGCCAAAGGTGCAGTTTGCATGAACGATTTTCGCGAGGCACAACATTCATAGATGCACCATCCCGATAACAGCGCGAGACCGAATATCGACGCGCTTGAGAAAAAGATCGTGGTTAAAACACAAAGAATTAACCATTCTGACTCAAGACATTTTCGATCAGAAGGTCGCCCCTCTTGCGGCTGGTCACTGATTTCCGTTTGATGTTTGAACCAATAGAGAATTCCAAAAACAGAAAGTGCTCCGAGCCCGCCTGTCATGTTTTTTTGCAAGATGTCAAGATCCGAGAACTGCAAATCTAAGTTCTTCCACCACGATCCCATCCCCTGAAAGTACTGACGGTGATTCGCGGACACCGCAAGGTACCCGCCGGTGGGTTGCAGGCTCCAGATGTAGGGGGCGTAAACCAGGACGGTCACGCCCAGCGTGATACCGACTAGGATCAGATTCTGTTTGAGGCGGCTGCTGGTTCTCTCCATGATCAGCCACTGAAGAGCCGCGGTCGCGGTTAATAGAAACGCGGTCAGCCAGCCGTTGTACTTGGTCCACCAGCAGAGGCCGCAGGTGAGACCGGCGAGCGCGGCCAGGGTGTAGGCGCGACGAGGATTGTCAGCGAGAGGAACCAGCAAGGCTCTCGCTCCGAGTCCGAGCGCGAGTACCCAGAAGAAACCCAGGACCGGTTCGGTCAGCGCAGTGCGGGAATAGAAAATGTGATACTCGTTGGTGGCGAGCAGCCAGCAGGCGAGCATTGCGGCAAGCGGACCGGCGAGGCCTCGCAGCATCCACCAGAGCAGCGGGACGGTCGCCGCTCCGAGGAGGATTCCCGGGATCATCGGGACCCAGGGTTCCATGCCGAGGAACGTCATCGACCACTCGATTAAACCTGGAACCAGGGGAGGGGCGTAAAGGTGCTGATTGGGGTAGCGGAAGTTGTCGCGTTCGGTGAAGAAGAGGTTGGATGCATAGACTCCTTCGTCGAAGTGCTCGACGGCGAGCCGGTCGAGATGCCAGAATCGTAATCCGAGTCCAAGGAGTGTCGCGACGAGGACAAAGACCCATTCAACTTTAGTGATGCGTTGCGTTGGCGACACCAGATATTCCCACGAGCGATGCGACGAGTTTCATGACATTCAGTCTCAGCGAGATTACCAAGATGGTCGATGATCAGCCAACCCATTTGCTGCCGTCAAAAAGAGAAAGTGTCGACCGCGAGATCGAATCCGAGACAAGTCCAATTTGCCCTGCAATCTTCATCGAAACTGCATGTTCTGGAATACAGGGACTGGAACTTGACATGGCTCACTATTAAGATGACCAAAACCATCGCGTCTCGCCCACCTCAACCCTCCCCGCGGATGTATTCATGCCCGAACAAGCCTTTCCAAACCCAGACCAGATGTACGACGAAGCAACGTCTTTGAAGGAACAAGGCGATCTGGAAGGGGCAGTCAAGAAGCTTAGAGAAATCATTGTCACGTCGCCGAACCATGTGCTGACTCACTCGGCGCTGGCGGTCAACCTGCAGAAGCTTGGTCAGAAAGAAGACGCGGTTGCTCACGCGAAGAAAGTCGTCGAGCTCGAGCCGGAAGATCCGTTTTCTTACACCCAGCTGTCGGTCATCTGCCAACGCTGCGGCTTGATCCGCGAAGCCGAAGACGCAATGGCGCAATCAAGAAACATGCAGCACTGATCGCCTTCTCAAGGCATCGCTGAAAACACGAAAAGCACGGGAATCGATCCCGTGCTTTTTATGGTTTGATGGATTCGGGGAGACTGGAACGCAGAGATCGCGGAGGGGATCAGAGGTCGCAGAGAAATCAAAACCTTATTCTTTGCGCCTTATACCGCTCGCCACTTGATTCAGCGCGATATCTTCTCAGCGTGCCATGCTTGCGGCTTTGAGCAAGCATGTTCTGAGCGTTCCATCGTCAAACGACGCAACATGCTCACCCAAAAGCTGTGAGCATGGCACGTCTGTTGTGACCATGCTGGTTTAAAGCGGGACTCGTATTCGCTTACTTAGTGACTTTTCTGACGTTGCTCCAAATTCGATTTTCTGCCTCCGCGGTCTCTGCTTTACTCAGTGATCTCTGCGTTCCAGTCTTATTCCGGAAGACGCCTGCTTAAAGCTACAAGCATGAGAGACTGCCAGACTGCTTGCTTCAGGCTGGAATGTGCGTCTTTTCACCCAGACGAGAGCCTTCGCCGACGGAGCTGTCGAATTCCAGGGTCAGCGTTGGTGTTGAATGCTCGCTTGCTGTTGTTGGTTCCACGCCGAGCTGGCCACTTGTGCGATGGGCCATGTAAAGTGCCCACCAGTTTCTGGCATCGGTGGTTGTCCAGCTGCGAGCAGACTGACAGCCTGACAGCGCGATCGCCAGTTCTCGAACTGACTCCGGGCGGTCTTCAACTTTCTTGTTGAGACACTTCATAACCAGGTCTTCGAGGTCCGCGTCAATCGGCTGCCCGAGACGCTTCGAAGGAGTGATCGGCGTCTTGGTGACCTGCTGAAGACAGATGTCGATGACGCTGTTACCGGTGTAAAGGGTCTGGCCGGTGAGCAGGTAATAGGCAGTTGCTCCGAGGGCATAGATATCGACACGGTGGTCGACATTGTCAGGAGTGTCGATGGCTTCCGGTGAAAGGTACATCGGAGTTCCGCAGAGACCTTTTTGCTTCGGTGCGTTCTCGTCGACGCACAGAGAGTCTGACTGCTTGTAGATCTGGAGCAGTCCGAAATCGAGAACCTTGCCGAAGTCGTGTGTGCCGGCGCGAGTCGTCAGCATGATGTTTTCGGGTTTGATATCACGGTGAATGACGCCCATCTGGTGAGCTTCATCAAGCGACCCGCAGACCTGAATGAGGATCTGGATGACGCGTCCCATCGGCTGAGGACCGTACAACTTGACGAGCTCTTTGAGCGTAATGCCGTCGAGGAATTCCATGGCGTAGTAGAACAACCCGTCTGGTGTGCGACCGTAATCGTAAATCGCGATCGTGTTCGGGTGCTGCAGCTGGCTGGTCATCTGGACTTCATGCTGAAACAGCTCGATGATTTTGTCGTCGACGATATTCTTGTTGACCACTTTGACTGCTGCGGGTCTTTTGAGCATTCTGTGACGTGCTTTATAGACGACGCCCATCGCCCCTTCCCCGATTTTTTCTTCGAGGGTATAGTTGCCAACTTCTCTCGACACACTGACGGCTCCGCGGATCTGTTGTTGCAGATAGCGGGTCATGTTTTCGTCCATGCGGTCCAGGAGTGGTTCACGCATCGAGACGTGTGAGCCGAGTTCTTCGAACTGCTTGTCGACCTCTTCAGCGATGTCGAGCAAGTTGAAACGGTCGTCTTGTTTTTCGCGTTCGAGAAGACGCGCGATCCCTTTGGGGATCTGGTTGAGCGAATCGGGAATCCAGGCGGAGGCAGCGACGGCACTGACGGCTGTTTCGTAGAGGCCTTTCTCGTGCAGCTCTTCGTCGGTCAAGTGGTGCAGGAGGATGCCGCAGGTCAGTTCGTCTGGGAATGACCACTGCAACGTACAGGCACCGGCGGCGAGGGCGTGGTCGCAGGTGAAGCGGGCACGTTCGAAGTGGATCAGTTCCGGTGACTCATGCGAACGACCTTCCATGAATTCGAAATAGATCTTTTGAAAGCGGTTGGTCAGCGCCGGCAGCAGGAAGTCCTGGAGCATCGCGCCGGTGTAGGCGATGTCGGCATCGGTTCCCATGCGCTTGGCGACTTCGCGGGCGAAGAGGGCTCGTTCGAGGTTGATGCACCAGAATTCATTGAGGTCAATGACGCGCGATTTGACCGTGTTGACGGTGTTCTGGACGGCGGCGGTGAGCAGGAAGAGTTTTGATCGTCGGATGCCCAGAGTCGTGATGGCCTGGACGGCGCTCGTGGCTTTGTGTCGCCGGCCGATGGAGGCGGAGTTGACGTGTCTGAGAAGTTCGCAGGTGAGCTTCGAATCGACTTCGATGGACTGCGCGATGACCTTCAGATCGCAGTTTGGATCTTCCGTACGTCGAACGAACTCCGTGACAACCTGCGGGAAGACCGGCAGTTCGAGCTCGGGAGGAACGATGGATTCCGTTGTCTCTGGCAGAAAGCTTCTTCGGACTTCAGACCAGTTGATCATCGATGTGTTCTCCGATCACACGTTTCGCGTGACCATCATTCACAAAAGGGGGACTGCAAGGGAGAAAGCGTTCAACCTGGGACGCCGATCGAGGCAATGGCGTTTCCGTTATGACCTGCTTTCCAAGCGTGACCATCCTTCATGAATGGTCATCCGTGGAAACATAGAACAGGTTTGACGGGCGGGCCTAAAATTTCAGCGGACGCGGTATGTTTCGATTTGTCGACAAACGGCAAAATTGAAAAAGTCGCGCGAGCTGCTACGACCAGAGTCATTTGCATGGTCGTTGACGAGGTGCTTCTCGTCTGTTCGTGAAGATTCAGTGAGAATCAGATGAAGCACAATCGTTCGAAGTTCTCAGACCCGCAGAATCGTCCTATTCTGAACAACCGTCAGTCCATGATGTGACTGGCCTTCCTTACCTTCAGCGACGAGGCGACTGCTATGAATCTCCAGGACTTTCGTACGTTAATCGGCGCGACCGAAGACGATGCCGAGTATATCCCGTTCGCTGTCATGCTCCGCTCCGGCTACGCCTGTGCTGGTCACTACAATGAGCAACTCAATGAGGGGATGCAGGACACGATTGTGGTCGTCAACGCGCAGCTGATCGAGCTGAAGGGTGCCACGACGAAAAACCGGCCGAGCATTTCGGACTTCAGCGAGTTCCTGGAGGAGTTCGTTCTTAATGTCTCGGAGGGAGACGATGATGAACATACACTACCAACCCGGGATGAATTCGGTAAGCAAATCCCGCTGACCGCGATCCCGATGGATGAAATCGCTGCGGTCTATCCCGTCTCGCGCATTGGCACACTGCTCAAGCGAGCCGAGAAGCAGCGCAAGGTTCCTGCGATGTTCGACCTTGAGAAGAGCGAGATCATGTCGATCCTGAAAGTGAAGCTCTGGTAAGTTCCGTCAATGGGTCGTCCGGGTTGCAACAACCCGGATACCCGGATGCGGGGAAATGCAATCAGTCATCGCCCCAGCGTCGGGCTAACTGGTGTTCGACGCCTAAGTGATCGCAGACGCGGGCGACGACGAAGTCGATCAGGTCGAGGATGGATTTCGGCTGGTGGTAGAAGCCAGGCATCGCCGGGAGGATGATGGCGCCGGCGGCGGAGAGCGTACGCATGTTGTCGAGTTGGATCGTGCCGAGTGGCGTTTCACGTGGGACGAGAATGAGCTTGCGACGCTCTTTCAAGTGCACATCCGCAGCACGGTGGATGAGGTTATTGGAGAGTCCGTGTGCCAGACTGGCGAGGGTTCCCATGGAGCAAGGGCAGATCGCCATGCCGGCGGTCTGAAAGGAACCACTTGCGATTCCGCCCATAAAGTTTCTGTGGTGATGAAAGACGAGTTCGCCCTGCTGAGTCGATCGTGACGACAGGCAGCGTTCACCAAAGACGCGTTTGAGTTCGAATGCTTCGATGGTCATTTCTCGCTCGTCGAGTTTGACGCCGACTTCGGTCTCGAACACGATCGCAGCGGCAGGACTGGCAGTGACGTGGACACGTCGCCCCGCTGCGAGGATGGCATCGATCAGACGCAATCCGTAAAGGGCGCCGCTGGCACCCGTCAGTCCGACAACCAGGTCATTCATGAGACTGACTCCCCTGCCCTGCTCCGACGGTTTCTCGTGACGTGTTCACAACCTGAGCGGGCTTGTGCCCGATGTACAAACTTGCGACCCCGAAGGTCAATGGTCGACAGCTGACCTGCTCCAGTCCCATCTCTTCGAGCAGCGAAACCATCGCGTTGCCGTGAGGGAACTCGGAGACGGAATCGGGCAGGTAGTTGTAGGCTGACTGGTCGTTGCGTGCGAGCAGTTGTCCCAGACGTGGCAGGATGTTTTTGAAGTACCAGCTATAGCCTGCGCGGATGACGGGATTGTCAGGCATCGAAAATTCGAGGATGACGATGCGTCCGCCGGGCTGACAGACGCGCATCATTTCCGCCAGCCCTGCTTTCGTATCGGCTACATTTCTCAAACCGAACGCGACCGAGACGAGCTGGAATTTATTGTCTTCAAACGGCAGGTCCATTGTATCGGCCTGCTGAAAAGTAATCGGTGCGGTGTTGTCTTTTCGCGATAGACCGGCTGCCTTGACGTCGGCGTGCTTGAGCATTTCGGGAGTGAAGTCCGAGCCGACGACTTCGACTTTTCCTTGGGCTGTTTTCCAGTAGGCGATCGCCAGATCACCTGTTCCGGTGCAGACATCGAGGATCGGTGCCTTGCCCTGCGGCGGGGCTTTGCGGATGGTAACGTGACGCCACCAGTAGTCGACGCCACCAGAAAGGAAGTGGTTCATGAAGTCGTAGCGGTCAGCGATCTGACCGAACATTGCCTGCACTCGTTGACCTGACTTATCGACACTCATTGCAGACCTTATCGTTTCGAAGAATTTTCACCACAGAGGACACGGAGGAACACAGAGTCGCACAGAGAAAACAATGAATTCTTCTCTGTGAGCCTCGGTGTACCCCTGTGTCCTCTGTGGTGAGATCTCTGATGCTGGGTGCATCGAAAGAAAATATCGAAATCTAAACCGCAACCGGCTTACATTTCAAACAGGCTCTGCCACTTGATATCGAGAGCCTGGTGAATTTCGTGCGGAATGCGTCCGCTCCAGACGGCTGGTTTGCAGTCCGGGGGAAGTTCACCGGCCCATTTTCGTGTCGCGTCGATTCCCATCAAGCCTGCGGGACGTCCGGACGCATATTCGATGTCGAGTTCCTGACTCGTGCTGGTTGCCGTGATGTAATCTCGCGATGGGGACGCATGTTGACTGACGGCTTTCATGACGGTGGAATAGTCGCGAAGTGGGACATCGGCGTCGACGCCAATGACGAGGCGTGGTGACTGCAGCAGTGATGATCCCCAGATGGCGTGCAGAAGTTTGTGCATCTCAAAGGGAGATGACTTGTCGATCGCGACGAGCACCTGGTCACCGGAGATCGCCCGCTGCGGCAAGTGAACATCAATGACCTGCGAGTGATCGAGCTTGAGAGCGGCTGCGATGATTTGCTCCCACAACTGGTTGACGACCTGATATTCCGTGAAACCATGATGCGGGATGATCGCAGGAAAGACTGGGTTGCTGCGCTGCGTTAAGCAGGCGACTTTCATAATCGGGCAATCGCGTTCTCCCGAGAGAAAGCCCGCGGCGT
This sequence comes from Lacunimicrobium album, assembly GCF_052161635.1. Lineage (GTDB taxonomy): Bacteria > Planctomycetota > Planctomycetia > Planctomycetales > Planctomycetaceae > SXPC01. Next base: position 5,317,550 of record NZ_CP197413.1, on the reverse strand, counting down.
TGGTCATCACGCCGGTCCGGAAGGTCGCGATCTTCGGATCAAGAGTTCCTTCGAGCACGATTTCCGAAGTCGAAGGGACAAGCAAGTCGCTCGTGCGACACTTCACCAGCTCGATGCGGGACTGGCCGAGAATTGAGGCGAGTAGATAGGAACTATGAGATCGAAACGGTGTCCATCGTAAAATCACTTCCAGCGACATCGGCCCGCCGAAGGTCACAGCGCAGGCAAGTGGGCGGTCTTCGCTGCGGGCTCGTTCCCAGATCATGCCGAGTCGTGATGATGATGACCAGCGAACAGCGAGATGCTGCTGATCGAGCGGGAAGACTGGGACCCGTTCGATGATCTGCTCGCCGGTCTGCGAGTCGTAGCAAAGGAAGTTCGCCGTCGAGAAACTCGGGCCCGATTCGCCGAGATCGTTTTGGATCCAGGGAATGTTCGTCAGAACGACATCACGGCCCATGCGAACGACGTACTGGCAGTCTCCCTCTTTGGCGACTGCTGGTTGCAACTGCTGATAGAGGGCATGACGTTTGAGATCATCGAAACGAGCACGCCACCCGGCGGGAAGATCGCGCGAGAGAAAGTCAGCAAACCGAGTCGAGACTTCTTCAATGGTCTGGCAGCCAAAGGCCATCGCGATGCGGTTCGTGCTTCCCAGCAGGTTTGTGACGACGGGGACGCGGGAGGCGGTGACGTGATCAAAGCAGAGAACCGGAGCGGGCTGAGACGGTGAGTGCAGCGCATCGACACGTCGGGCGATTTCGGAGAGTTCAAACTGCGGGTGAACTTCGGCGCGGACGCGCTGGAGTTCTCTGCGGTCTTCAACCGCGGTCAGAAATTCACCCAGACTCCCCACTTGCATTGACGTCCCGTCCGCTCAGATCGCCGCTAAATGCCCAAAGCAAGCAACGATTAGAATCGAACAGTGGAAAACCCGCAAGTTAGTGCCGACCGGCTGAAAGAGAAATCGGCGGGTGGCTGCCTGGTCTTCTCCGTCCTGAAAGGACGATTTCTGTCAGCCCAGGATGAAATCCTGGGAAAACGGAAGTGCCAGAGGTATTCCGTCCTGTAAGGGCGGGTCAATTGTGCCATGAACGATGAACCGCCCCTACAGGGCGGATGATCTCTGTGATATTGAAACCCAGGACGTTGTCCTGGGCTGACAGAAATCGTCCCTACAGGACGGAGATCAAGACAGTCCGAATGGAAATCGTTAAGCGTTTGTTGGCCGAGAATTTTGTTCCGAATAGAATTAAAGCAAGCCACCTTCTGCACCTAACAGGCATTCAGAGTTGAGTTGCTTTGGGTTACACATTTGGTGCGGTTCAAAGACTCACCTGCACCCTACGTTTCGACTCAGACGACTGTGATTTAGTACTTCTTAAACGTCGTCGCTGCTGTTCGCAGTCGTGACTGGAAGTGGGGGCGAGGGGCCTCGTGGGCATGGTGAGCGACGTAATTTTGCAGCGTTTTCAGGTAATTGGCGTCGCTGGTCAGACAGGGATGTTTGTATTGCTCGGCTGTCCCTTTGCGGTCACGAACCTGTTCATGCACAAACCGATCCCAGAGACCTTCCGGGAGAACTTCGATCCTGATGGGTTGCAGGCGGCCGCTCTGGACTTTTTCGTCGTACTCGCAGTTGATCTGTTTGAGATGTGACTCAAATGTTTTGGCGAGGTGATCCTGCTTGCCATGAAATTGTGAGAGCAGAGGCTCTTCAATCATCAGACGATACCCCGGGACTTTGTCCCAGACGGGGGCGAGCGTGAAGTAAGACAGCGGCGATTTCCCAAAGGTCCGTCGCGCGGCTTCGACGACCTGATGCTCGGTCAGTTTCTCGCCAGTGAAACTGTGGGCGTGCTTGCCTTTGTGAAGAAACTTCAGCAATGGCGTTGACTCGCGATAGCCGGTGCACTGGACGACGTCGCCGATGTCGTAACGATAAAGGCCGGAAGCGGTTGTCAGCAGGATGTAATAATTGCGGCCTTCTTCGAGTTCATCAGCCAGGAGGACGGTTGGCTGATGCGAATCTTTTTCCTCTTCGGGGATGAACTCATAGAAGTGGCTGACGATATCGAGGACTCCCGAAGGGTCTTCATCCTGGAGTGGGATCGTCATGCGGCCTTCGCTGGCGGAGAGGCCGTGATCCCGGACAGGGAGGTCGCCGAAGACTTGTTTCATGCGGGCGACGTAGGCACCTGCTGCTCCACCCGTCCAGACACACAGAAGAGAGAGCATCGGCCAGACGCTGCGCGGCGTGAGTGTCCCTTCGCGGTCGAGGATCTGCTGCAGTTGTGCAGCCCGCGGGCGACTTTGCTGGCGTAGTTTCTTCAGCAGCCAGCCGGGGAGCGGTTCGGTCATCTGGTCAGCGAAGTGGAAGCGACCATCATGCAGATCGCGGACGAGCGTCTCACCGTGGTCTGCGAGTGTCTCTGCCATCTGCAACAGCGTGCTGGGATTGGCAGTGGTCATCATTGTCAGATGTTCGCAGCAGATGGATGTGCGAATCGCTGCGTAGAGCTTGATGTGATGATCGCCGATCAGGCTGAGTTCAGCGGGAGCCGTATACAGCGATTTCACGAGCGGGCTCTGCATGGACGAGACGAGTCCGCTGATGTTGCCGCAAGGAATTCCAGTCGGCGTCTTGAAACGACAATGGTGCCCGGAGAGTTGGAAGAGTTTGCCCCACAGCAGGCGCCGGTGCTCTTCGAAAATGTTGATGCCCCAGATCTGCCAGCCCAGTCGGTACTGGTCGACGAATCGACTGGTGATGGGAATGTACTTCGGCTGTGACGTCGTTCCGCTGCTCATGGCGAACATGATCAGCTTGTTACTGGAGCCAAGGAGTGCATCCGTCTGGCCGTTTTTGACCTGCTCGACCCAGGGGCGGTAATACTCAAAGTCGCGTGCCGGGACCTGGTTGCGGAAGCTGGCGAGCGAGAGATTACCGGTCAGGCGGTGCTGTTGCGAGAATTTGGACTCGTCATTGAGCGCCAGAAGCTGCTGGAGCACTCGAAGCTGAACGTCTCTGCAATTGCCGAGTTGGGAGAGGAAGCGACGAGCCTTGGCGCGGATTTTCATCCGGACCGGGATACCGCCCGTAAAACGAATATGTCGCAACATCCCTGTTGCTTCTCCCGACAGATGGCCGTGGACGGGCGACAGATTTTCCTTGTCGCGATCAAGGTGGACTCGATTTTAAATCGTCGGATCGGTTGTGCGAACTTTAACGAAACTGTTGGTTTTTTCACATGTGAAGAAGACTGGAACGCAGAGCACGCGGAGGGGAAAACTGTTTTAACGCAACGACGCTAAGCCGCGACGAAAACAAGAATGGGCAGTCATGAATAAAGCAGAGTTTCAGACTTCGAAACTCTTCGACCTCTGCTCAACATACTGCCACCTTTCGAGCAGGTGGCATAATAGGACAGCCTCTGCGTTCCAGTCTCTTTCCGGAAAACTACGACGCGATCGGCAATTCCACCAGCGGCTTAAACTCCGGCGTCTCATTCGGACGCTTCGACGGGCTGCCTGGAGGGGAGTTGTTTTTATCCTTTGGCGACCCGCCAAAGCGTTTGCCAGTCATGACCAGCGAGGCCGTGTTCAGGAAGCCCTTCAGGCTGAAGAAGGTCGAGTTGACTGCAGACGGCTCATAGCCACAGTGGACCATGCAGTTGGCACATTTCGGGTTGCCCGACTTGCGGCCGTAGTCTTCCCACTTCGTGAGAGTCATCAGTTCTTTGAACGACTGTGTGTAACCTTCATTCAGCAGATAACAGGGTTTCTGCCAGCCGAAGAGGTTGTACGCCGGGCTGCCCCAGGGGGTGCATTCGAGGTCCCATTTGCCCATCAGGAACTGCATGAAGAGGGGCGACTGATTGAACTGCCAGCCTTTTTTCGGATTGCCGAGAACACGCTGGAACAGCGACTTGGTTTCTTCTCGCTTGAGGAAGTGTTGCTGATCAGGGGCTTTCTCATATTCATACCCCGGAGAAACCATCATCCCTTCGACGCCCAGTTCCATGAGGAAGTCGAACATTTCGCGGACTTTTTCGGGATTGGCGTTATTGAACAGTGTCGTGTTCGTCGTGACGCGGAAGCCCTTGCTGATCGCTAGTTTGATGGCGCGGACCGCCGTTTCAAAGACCCCTTCACGACAGACCGCGTGATCGTGTTCGTCCTTCATGCCGTCGAGGTGAATCGAGAATGACAGGTACTTTGAAGGCTTGTACTGATCGATGTGCTTTTCCAGCAGAATCGCATTGGTGCACATGTAGATGTATTTCTTGCGGGCGACCAGACCTTCGACGATCTCCGGCATTTGCGGATGCAGCAGCGGTTCGCCACCGGGAATGCTCACCATCGGAGCGCCACATTCCTCGACGGCCTTGAAGCACTGCTCCGGCGAGAGATGGCGTTTGAGAATCTCTTTCGGATGCTGAATCTTCCCACAACCGGCGCAGGCAAGGTTACAGCGAAACAGCGGCTCGAGCATCAGCACGAGAGGATAGCGTTTTCGGCCAGCGAGTTTCTGCGAAATGACATACTTAGCGACCGTCCAGGTCTGCGACAGGGGAACAGCCATGATCCCGGGAATCCTTGCTTGGGGGAGTAAAAACCACATCGGCACCATCACATCCAGGTGCAAGCCCGCGGTATGCGTCTGGAAAGCAACAGAGTTTTTCTTCTGCACCCTCGGCCTCTCCTGCAGTCATGCAAAGAGAGTGACACAGTTCGATTGTGATGGAAGCGGGCAATCCCAGCAAGCTCAAGTTCTGATTCCGATTGGATTTAGCCTCGCTCTGAAAAGGGGGAACGCAGCCTTGATGACCGTCGAGACCTGTCTGTGTCTAGCCGTTTGACCGTTACAGCCGAACTGATCGTCATGATCCGCGTGATGAGTCATGTTTCGCCAGTATCCCCAACTGTGTTGACCTTTTGCGACACCCGTGAGGCAATTTGTCGGCATCGTGTCCTAGGTTTGAGCATGAGCAGCGGATGCTCATCATCGCCCCGAGGCGGTGCTTTCAATCACTACGGACGCCTTTACAAAGGACCGGGACGATGCTGGTTCTCAGCCGCAAGCAGGATGAAAAAATCATTATTGGCGACTCGATCACTCTGATGGTCGTCGCCATCCAAGGGGACAAAGTACGCCTGGGGATCGAAGCCCCGAAAAACGTATCAATCCATCGCGAAGAGGTCTATCGCATCATCCAGCAGGAAAAGCAGGATGACCCGAAAGACTACGCACAACCACGACGCGACTAATCTCCACTCCGCGATTCGGACGCGATCCCATCCTCGTCCAGCCGCTCCCACGGATCAGTCGGTCCACACAACACGATGTCCAAACCGAGCCGCGTTGCATTTCGCAACGAAGGCTCGTTTTCGTTTTTGCACCAAGGCGAGCGGGGGGTGTCAACCCCCTGTCCCTTGTGCTCACTGCTGCCATGACTGTCTGAGTACGCAACTCGCTCCGAAGACTTTCCCTCTGGGCTGCGCTCCGTATTCACCCGCGTTTCGTCTGCCTGGACTCGATGACACAGGGGGTTGACACCCCCCGCTCGCCTAAGAGACTGATCAGCGCGTAAAAAAAGCGGAGTCGATCACTCGACTCCGCTTTTTCGTTTTCATGACCGGCTTACGAATTGATTACTCGTTGCCTGGATTCTCGGCACCCATGGAGAACAGAGGGCCTGAACCGCTGCGTCCGCCCTTGAGCTCTTCGCGAACAGCTGGTTGCTGTGGCTGTTGCTTGCCGGCTTCGACGGCGAGGGCTTCTTCGATCGCTGCTTCTGATTTCAGAGACAGGCCGATCTTGCGATCGTCTGTATCAACTCGCAGAACGCGAACCGTGATGTCTTCGCCTGGTTTGACGACATCTTCCGGGCTGGCGACCTTCTGGTCAGACAGCTCAGAGATGTGCAGCAGACCTTCGAGTTCTGGTTCCAGTTGGACGAAGACGCCGAAGTTGGTGATCTTCGTGACCTTGCCAGTGACCATGCTGCCTGGCTTGTACTTCTCTGGAATGGTGGTCGTCCAGGGATCGCCGTGCAGTTGTTTGAGGCCCAGCGCGATTCGCTTGCGGTCTTTGTCGATCGAAATGATCTGACACTCGATCGGATCGCCCTTCTTGAACATCTCGTTGGCGTGAGAAATCTTGCGGGTCCAGGACATGTCGCTGACGTGCAACAGGCCATCGACACCTTCTTCGAGTTCAACAAACGCACCGTAGTTGGTGAGGTTGCGAACAGTACCCTTGACGATCGAACCTTCTGGGTACTTCTCGGTGATGTTTTCCCAAGGATTCGGCTGGATTTGCTTCATGCCCAGCGAGATTTCCTGCTTGTCGGTGTTGACGCCCAGGATGACCACTTCGACTTCCTGGCCAATGCTGACCAGTTCGCTTGGGTGGTTGATCCGGCGTGTCCAGGACATTTCGGAAATGTGGACCAGACCTTCGATACCGTCTTCCAGTTTGACGAAGGCACCGTAGGACATGACGTTGACAACGTCCCCCTTGACGCGAGCGCCGACGGGATACTTGTCGCCGATGTTTTCCCAAGGTGAGGCAGACTTCTGCTTCAGACCCAGAGCAATTTTGCGTTTTTCGTAATCGACGTTGAGGATCTTGACTTCGATTTCCTGATCCAGCTTGACCATCTGAGTCGGGTGATCGATACGACCCCAGCTCATGTCGGTGATGTGGAGCAGACCATCGATACCGCCCAGGTCGACGAACGCACCGAAGTCGGCGATATTCTTGACAACCCCTTTGCGGATCTGGCCGATCTTGATTTCTTCGAGCAGGGCTTCTTGAACCCGGCTGCGTTTGTCTTCGATCAGCTTACGGCGAGAGACAACGATATTGCGTCGTGCTTCGTCGATCTTGAGGATAACGCACTCGATTTCCTGATCGAGGAAATCGCCGATATCGTTGGGACGTCGGATGTCGACCTGGCTGGCTGGCAGGAAGACGTTGACGCCAATGTTGACGAGCAGACCACCCTTGATTTTGCGGATGACCTGACCTTTGACGACATCGCCTTCTTTGTGAATGGCGATGATCTTTTCCCATTCGCGGATACGGTCTGCTTTGCGTTTTGACAGCAGGATCAGACCATATTCGTCTTCGAACTCATCCAGGATGACTTCGACTTTTTCGCCAGCTTTTGGTTTCGGCTCGTCGTCGGCCCACTCGTTGAGTGGAACGATACCTTCGCTCTTGAAACCGATATCAACAAGGACTTCGTCGTCTTCGACGCGGATGATCGTACCAGTCAGGATCTGGCTGGATTCAAAGTTGCGTGAGGTTTCTTCGTAGATGAAGTCCATGTCGCCACCAAGCTCATCCATGCTTGCCAGCGAGCTGCCGAGTGCGAACTCAAGCTCATCGTCAGAAATATTGAACTCACGCATCAAGTTACGGTTAACCATGTGCAGCCTTTGCCTCACCTGAGAAGAAAGCGTCTCAGCGGGCCTGTGGGTTGGGTCTCAATTTGCTTTCAGCACGCAAATCAGGACTGGTTTCTTGTCGAGTCGAGAAATACCAACACTGGCATCTCAAATTTTTCGAAAACGACGCAAACCGAAATTTTAGCAGGCAGTTATGAAAATTTCCAGTCCCCCGCACCAAATTGGCTTATGTTTGCAACCCTTGCATTTTCAGTCAGTTAGGGGCGCGTCGCAGCGACCCTGAGGGCATCCTGACAGACTCGAATATTCCGACGAAATCGATTTTGTTGAAGACAGAATAAATCACAATGAAGAAGACGTTTTAGCCAAATTCATGGAGTTGGGTGCAATTCACAACAAACCATGGGAAGTTTTGCTTCCAAGTTGTATACAGAAGGCCTGTATATTTTCTTTGTTCACTACTTGGTCATTCTTTCCCTAATTATCTCTGTTCGCAATCATTCCGCACGCTTTGATACTTTAATGACAAAATTGCGAAATCCCGGCAGCTGCCTCGCACAAAATGGCAATATTCTGCGGGAATTTGCCCTGAATTTGTTTGATCCGCTACAGAAAAGACGCATAAAATCTCGCCAATCACTTCTTCTCTTCTTCCAGCAGGAGTCATTCATGCTCATCCGCTCTCACGGTCGACGAAGTCACCTCGGCTTCACGCTCATCGAATTATTGGTCGTCATCGCTATAATTGCGACACTGGTCGCTATTCTCCTGCCCGCTGTCCAACAGGCACGCGAAGCAGCCCGCCGGAGCAGCTGCAAAAACAATCTCAAGCAGATTGGCCTGGCAATCCACAATTACCACGACACATTCAATACATTTCCGATCGGGTCGCGCACTGCAGTCGCTGGGGCCAATTCCTTTGGGCCGACTTGGTGGGTAGGAATTCTTCCGGGACTCGAACTCAGTGCCATCTATGATGGATTCAACATGACAGCTGCCAACTCCGGCTATGGCGGCGGTGGCAACAGCACGCTGCTGGCCACTGTACCCCCTCTGAGTGTCATGCTCTGTCCATCAAGCTCAATGAGACAACCTGGAAGCTGGCAGAAACGGGCCACCTATATCGGAATTGCTGGCGCCTCGAATACCTCGACCTATACGCAAGCATCAACAACCGGAACATCCGGCCTGAATGGCTTTCGCTTGAGAACGAATTCTGCCGACTGCTGCAGCAACCGTGGAGCACAGCAAGACGGTCACTTTTCGAGTTCAGGCGTTTTCATCACAAACGGTGCCATTCTTATGCGAGACGTCGTTGACGGAACCTCAAACACCATCATGGTGGGCGAAGTCGGGGGAACATTGATCACTTCAAACGCAGGGTATCAATCAGCCATCTCCGGACTCGCAGATCATGCGCATATGATTAACGGAAATCGAATTCATATCGGCGGATCAGGTCCTCACGGCTGGACAATGGGGATCGGCGGCACGACAAGCCTTCCCCTACAGCGGCCATTCAATATGACCACAATCCGCTACGCCCCCAACACGCTGAACTACGATCAACCGGGCATCAACGTCAACTTTGGACCTAACAATCCATTGAATTCTGAACACAAAGGAGGCGTTCAGTGCGTCTTCGCCGACGGTCACGTTTCCTTCATCAGCGACAACATCAATCTGGATACTCTCAAGCACGCCGCACTTCGTGATGACGGACAGGTGATTGGCGAATTTTAATCATCGCCTGTACTTTTCTCTTCATACCAATATCGGCATACCAGAGCGAGCGGGTCCGTTGACCGGAGCAAGTTGCTCGCCTGCTATGCCCTTTTTATCGAGGCACTTCGACACATGACCCGAGCTATTTTCGTGCTACTTTTCGTCGCTGCGGTCACAGGTTGTCTGGATGCGCCAGTTCCGCAGATCGGTGGAATTTCTGGCTCCACATCGGCAGCAGGAAAACCTCTCCCGGAATCAACAAAAATCACTTTCACCCTCGCCAGCCAGGACGAAAGTTTTTCGACTCCCGTTCAAGCTGATGGACGTTATCACTACAAGCCCGCGACCAGCGTTCCGGTTCGTCCCGGCGAGTACAAGGTCATCATCACTCCCCCAGGCCCGAAGATGATCATGGTCGATGGGATGGAGTCTCCTGATCCCAACGACAAACAGAAATACGATCAGATAGCTGAAAAATACAGAAGCAAAGCCACGACACCCCTCAATGTGAACGTGACCGGCGATGCCATGCAGTACGACATCAAACTCGAATAGCGGGATCGGCTTCTTATCGTGCCAGCGATAAATGCGGAGCCGTCTCAGCCAGGATCTCACGAATCGCCTTTCGATCCTCCACTGTCAAATATCGAAACGGATCTTTCTCGTCCCCAGGCTCGCTGCTAAGGACTTCATCAAGCCGTTTGGAAATCAGGTCCAGCACCAGCGGTGGCAGGCCTCGAAACCCGTCGGAGTACACCAGGTAACTGCAGGGGTACTTGAGCAGCCTTGTTTGAAGATCAAACTGCCTGAGACTTCTCCCCTGACTGTCCGCGGGCCCCAACTTCTCAAACCGCTCCCGAAACGTCGTCGTTCCTGCGACCGGGCTGGTGAGTTGAAACTCATCGCCGAACAGCAGGCCTTCGACGAGTCGGTTGACCTCGCGCACACACCTCTCCCGGACGTAACCATCCCGGTCCTCCGGCGGAGTGAAGAGTCGCTCGTAATTGAACTGCGCTCTCGCACGAGCATAAGCGGCTGCTGTGATCAGGTTGTGCATCTGTGACTGATGGTCGAGAACCATCAGCGCCACGATGTCCGAATGCCGCGACGGGTAACGCGCAGGACTGAAGTACGGCGTCAGATCCGTGCAGTTCGCTCCTGGCTCGAGATCCAGAGGCTTTTCCCGATCCGCATTGTCGCTGAAGGCATTTCCCATGTGACGCATCTCGCCGTGAGTCCCCGTCACGTACCACCCGCCAAAGCGATCCTTGAAGGGAATCGTGTGGTCGACATGTTCTGAATTGAAGCCGTAGTCCGGATGCCCCGTCTTCCGCGTCACCATCGAGCGTGTCAGAAATCCCGGGACCAGCTTCGTGCGAGACGTCCCATGACAAGAAAGACACTGCTCTGTGACCCGTTCAATCTTCGGCGTTTCTTCATCCGTCTGGTCGAGCGTGTAAAAGACCGCTCCAAGCTTCGGGTCAATCGCCCCCAATTCGATCAAATCGCCCCCCGGTACCCAGCCGACGTAAATGTCATCGTTGAAATAAACCGCCCGTGGCGTCCTCGGACTGATCTTGGAAATCTGCAGACTGGTTTTTGAGAACACGAGATTCTGCGTATCGATATCGACCTCAAGAGCCTTCAACAACGACAGCAACCAGACCCCATTCCCCTCGACGTCCAGCTTGGTCTCGCCCGCTTCCAATGCCGCCATCAGCTTCGCAACACGGTCATGACTGACCGCAGAATGGTAGTGAATCGGAGCCCGCTCGAAATCAATCTGCGCGCATACGACCTCAGCAAAACTCAGGAAAACAAGACCCGCAATCACGACCGCCCAGCGCATGCAAAACTCCAGGAAAAGCAGAGTAACCTCCCTGAAGTTTACGAATAACGGACCTTCTTGTCCATTATTATTTTCTGATACTCCCAGTACGTAACCGACTCGATCCAGATCACCGGGGTGCCACTGGCGATGCCAGTGTCGAACGTGCATGGACGCGATGTGAGCGGAAGTCTTCTGCCTGATAGAAAATTCACGTACCTACTCAGTTCGCAGACACTGGCACAGCCAGTGGCACCCGGTCTTCACCCGCCGCCGAACCCGCCGCCAACCGCAAACGCAACGGCTACGATTAAAACAACAGCAATAACAAAACCTCCAAACGCAACGAGGGAGGCCCCCGCAACCCAAATCAGAAAAACACCGAACATGGCCAGCAGAACGATCGACATCCCAATCAGTTCGTGTTCGCTGAGACCGATATTTGTGTCGATTCGCCAGTTTCCGATTCGCGGCGCCTTGATGTGTCTCAAATACTCCGGCTCCAGCGAGTCAATGATCGCAATCGCCTCGACGTGCGACACCGCAAGCTCTGCTTCGACCAGTTCAATCGCCCTCAAACGACTGCGCTCCGCCCAGGTTTTCAGGAGGCGCTGTTTCAGTTCCGGCGTGAGCTCTGTCGCGTATTTCATGAAGTCATCTCACTCCCGTCTCCGATTCGCAACGTGGCGCCCGTCGCGATGGTTCAAACCTTCTTCACGAACTCGGATTTCAACTGCATGGCGCCGAACCCGTCGATCTTGCAATCGATGTCGTGGTCGCCTTCGATCAAACGAATGTTTTTGACTTTCGTTCCCGATTTGAGAACTGAGGACGCCCCTTTGACCTTCAGGTCTTTGATCACCATCACCGTATCGCCATTGGTCAGCGTGTTGCCGTTTGCATCTTTCCAGACCCGAGTTTCCTCGGATGACGCGATGACATCCGCTGTCCATTCATGATTGCATTCCGGGCAGTTCCACTTGCCACGATCTTCGTAGGTGTATTCGTAGCGGCATTGGGGGCAAGGAGGGGTGCTGCTCATGTTGTGATCCTGTCGCTTGAGCTGATAGAGAACGCAAACCGTTCCTTCCAACTCGCCAATTGCTCGCTCACCGGCTTCTGCCCGCCGCTTCCGTAACTCATCAGCTTCGCGACGACATTCTTCGTCCCGAGAGATTCAAACACATCGTCCCCGATCAGTGGGCTGTGTTGTTTGAGTTCGTCGAGTTTCAGGTCGGCCAGTTTGCAGCCACGTTTTTCGCAGACACCGACCAGTTTACCGACGATCTCGTGCCCCGTTCTCATTGGGACGCCTTTGAGGATCAGGTATTCCATCAGGGTCGTGGCATCGAGGAAACCGGCTTCCAGACGTGAGTTGATCTGCTCCCGGTTGAGAGTCGCTGTTTCGACAATGACAGCCGCCAGTTCCAGGCAGGCCGAGACGGTATCGACCGCATCAAACACCGCGAGCTTGTCTTCCTGCAAATCGCGGTTATACGCCAGCGGCAGCCCCTTGATCAGGATCATCAGCTGGTTGGCATCGGCCATCACGCGAGCCGTCTTGCCGCGGATCAACTCCAGCACATCCGGATTTCGCTTCTGCGGCATGATCGACGAACCGGTCGTGAACGCATCCTGCAGTTTGAGGAAACTGAACTCGGTCGTGTTCCACAGAATCCACTCTTCCGCCAGCGTACTCAGGTGCGCAGAGATGATCGCCAGATGCGATGTGAACTCGACCAGAAAGTCCCGATCACTCGAAACATCCAGCGAGTTGGCCGCGACCGTCTCAAATCCCAACAGCTCCGCCGACCGCTGTCGATTTATCGGCAACGACGTCCCCGCGAGTGCCGCACACCCCAGTGGCGACTGATTGACGCGCGCCCGGCAGTCCGAAAGACGCTGACGATCCCGTTCGAACTTCTCGCAATACGCCAACCAGTAATGAACCGCCATGACCGGCTGAGCCCGCTGCAGGTGGGTGTAAGCTGGCAGAACAATATCCGCATCCGCATCACAACGCCCGACAAACGCCCGCTGCAGTTTCTCGAGCAGTTCATCCATCAGATCAATCTGGTGTCGGACATACAGCCGCAGGTCTGTTGCGACTTGATCGTTTCGACTCCGAGCGGTATGCAGTTTGCGCCCTGTATCACCAATCCGGGCAATCAGGGCACTTTCGATATGCATATGAATGTCTTCCAGCGACGGGGAGTATTCCATCTTCCCCTGCTGAATCTCTTCGCTGATCTGCTGGAGCGTCGTATGAATCTGATCCCGCTCCTCGGCCGTCAACAGCCCGACTTCCGAGAGCATCTGCGAGTGTGCGATCGAACCTTGAATATCATACTGAGCCAAACGGGCATCAAACGAAATCGACTCGGTAAACAGCTCGACACGCTTATCCGTCGGCACGGCAAATCGCCCGCCCCAGGCTTTGGTTGGTTGTGACATGAACGAAATCCAAAGAAAATTAGAACCGCAGAGGAACACAGATGGACGCAGATTTTAATGAATCGCTCACGTCATGTCGCGGAACTTCACGCATATTTAGCCCCCGGCGAGTCGCCGGGGGATTCTGATCTGTGTCCATCTGCGTTAATCTGCGGTTCAAATTCCCTGTCTCAAGATTCCAGTTCTGACGATTTTGACGATCTGTCGCATCAGGTCGTCGAATCCAGTTAGTGAAACTGGGAAGACTTTATTGACACCGATTCGATTCGTCGGTCTGCTGAAAATGGGCCTCTATTGTGACTAACCCTCAGGGACGTCACGACCCACCACTTTTCAGATCGATTCAAGTTTCGGGAGTTTGACATGCGGCCACTCAATCAACAGCTCGGCGTTCAGGAGAAAACGTGGATCCGACGCCTCGCTCTGGCGTCTGCAGGCGTGTTGTTCGCCGCGATGCAGCTCAACGCTCAAGAGCCATCGAGCAAGGACGGCCCGGCTCTCAACTCACCGATGACGAAAAAATGGACGATGGTCATCCGCCCGGGCGCCCTCGATCAGAATCAGAATGTGGTCGCTCCACAACTGGTCGAATTCGAGTACGACCCCGCCAGCAACCGCCTGGTGAAAGCGCCTGAAGCCTACGCGATCGATGAATCTGCCGGGGCTGGCATCGCTATTAAACCAGCGGACATGATTGACGGGATGGCCGTCGCCGAGACTTCCAATCTGGTCCCTCCTTGCCCACAACCCTGTCCGAACGCCTGCTGTGCCGATAAGGCGACCGCGTCCGTCGATCCTCACACGATGGCCGAACTCTACGACAAGATGTACGACCGCGTCGGCTTCAGTCGCACGGAATACCTCGCCAACCCGTCGTACCGCAACGAAGCCGTCATTCAGATGCTTCTGGGCAAACCCATTCCAAAGACGATCAACAACACCACGATCAACAACGATGACGGCTTCGGCGGACTCGATTACCTGGGCGGCATCGATGGCTATCAGGGCTACCCAGGCTGGAATTTCCCGACCTCCACACAATCGGGAACGTACCTCTATCCGTTCCACAGCCCGTACTACTTGACCGAAAACTACCCCAACCTGATGCACCGCAACGTCTACAGCCCCTGGCTGTCACGCTACCCCTTCGGCAACCCCGGCCGCTATTACTACCGCTAAACGTAGGGTCCGATGTGCGGACCGTGAATACGGCCGCTTAGCGATTGCAGATCGTCATTCCAGCGCAAGTGTCGGCGAGTCCGGGAGGGTGAACCTCCGTGTGAGCCGCTTCTTTGAGTTGCGAAACTTCAGCCATGCGATTGACTTCGATGGCCTCAACATTGTCTGAGCGTCAGCAAATCAATTCCTGTCGATTTGCTTTTGAACCTTTGCAACGCGGGACAGCGGCTCGGACGGAGCCTCGCCCTCCCGGGCTGGCATTTGGGAATTTTGAAACAGCTGCTAACAAGATTCGATCACCCAAAGCAATGGCCTCACAGCGGACCCTACGAAGCTGAACAGCGCCCTACGAACCCCCTGATCCGCATTTCGTGTCATCGGGGGTAATCAGCTCAGAATTACGGATAATCACGCTCAATAAACCCTGTCCGATCTGTCGTGCGGGCGTAAAATGATCGCATTGAAGGTTGTTCATCCACGCTGATTCTCTCTATACTCAAATAGACGAGGCGGCTGGGCGTGATACAAATTCAAGTCTCGCCGAGAGGCAAGCAGGCTCAATTCCCCCCTCCCGCCTGAACTGCCCTCACCCCCTCCTCAATAAATCCCACCTTGTGACTGGAGATGACTATGCGACTGATGTCCGCTCGCACGCTAATGCTCGGCGCCCTCGCGGTGCTGTTTGGAACCACAACCACCTTCGCGGCTGGCTGGGGCTCGGTAAAAGGAAAGATCGTCCTTAACGGAGATGCTCCTGCACCGGTCGTCGCTGTTGAAGCCGGCAAATCCGCAAAAGATGGCGAAGTCTGTGCAGCGACCTCGCCGATTCTCGATGACTCTCTGGTCATCGGCAAAGATGGCGGCATCGCCAACGTTGTCGTCTATCTGGACAAGAAGCCGACCAGCATTCACCCCGACCTGAAAGAGTCTGCAGAAAAAGAAGTCGTTTTCGACAACGTCAACTGCGTCTTCGTCCC
Organism: Lacunimicrobium album; assembly: GCF_052161635.1. GTDB lineage: Bacteria > Planctomycetota > Planctomycetia > Planctomycetales > Planctomycetaceae > SXPC01. The sequence continues at coordinate 5,301,968 of NZ_CP197413.1, read as the reverse complement.
ACACGTTCTCGTCGTTCGCACGGATCAAGCTGTCCGCGCAGTCAATTCAGACGGCTGTGGACACAACGTCAAAACGAACATGATCCGCAACAAGCCAGAAAACCAACTGCTCGTTGCCAACGACAAAAAAGGCTACGACTTCAAGTTCAAAGCGGCTGAGATGCTGCCGATGAAGGTAGAATGCAACATCCACGCCTGGATGACGGCGTTCTGGTTCGTCATTGATCACCCTTATGCGGTGGTCACCGATGCCGAAGGAAACTTCGAAATCAAGAACCTGCCGGAAGGTGATCTCGTCCTGAAGATTTGGCAGGAACGAGCTGGCTACCTCGAGCGATCTGTGAAGGTCAGTGTCAAAGATGGCCAGGTGACTGACCTTGGCGAACTGAAATTTGCTCTTGAGAAGTTCAAGGCCAAATAAGGGCAGTTGATCTCGTATCCAATAAGCCAAGATCCCTGTGGGGTCTTGGCTTTTTTTGTTGCCGTGACGATTTTCCACAATTATTTTGCGAACGTTTCCTCACAGACCTCTCCAAAGTACGGATTTCCGCATTCCGATGCGTCTTCAGGCTGACAAAGAATCAAAACTAAAACGCCATAGTGAACGAATCGGCATTTTTCGATATTTCGAGCATCGTGCTGGTTTTCCCTGATGAAGAAACACATCTTACCTCGTTTGACCATGAAAAGATTCACAGAAATTCGACGAGAAATTACATAAGAACTAGTTGACCCAAGTCAAATGCACCGGTATCGTAACGGAACATGGCACAAGCATCTCTTTATTCCTTTCTCTTCCTGCTCAGGAGCTTTGAACATGGACTTCCGCCGCGTCACTAACAAGCGATCCGCTTTCACATTGATCGAATTGCTGGTCGTGATCGCCATCATCGCGACCCTTGTCGCGATCCTGCTCCCCGCTGTTCAACAAGCCCGCGAAGCCGCCCGTCGCTCGACCTGCAAGAACAACCTCAAGCAACTCGCCCTGGCGATGCACAACTATCACGACGTCAACAACACGCTGCCACTCTTCGGCGACGATCGCTGGGATGGCGATACCTTCTCATGGTACGCCCGCATTCTGCCGTACATTGAGCAATCGGCTCTGTATGACACGATTGACTTCCGGTTCCGCCCGAACGGCGGTGGTGCCAGTTCGGTCAACCGTCAGGCACGTCTTGCTCTGATACCAACCATGGTTTGCCCATCAGAAAACTCTGTCGTCGGCGAAGAGGGGGCATTCGATTGGGGGACTCGTCGCTTGAGCTACTCGGCTAACATGGGTAACTCAAATATCGGCCAAGAAAACCCTAACAACTGGGACGGCGTTTGGACTTATAACTTTGAAGGTGCCCCATTCCGAATGGGACAATGTAAGCGATTCGCCGACGTAATCGATGGTCTGAGCAACACTTTGCTGGTCGCCGAAGTACCGATCAACCAGAACTCCAACGGATGGCAAGGTGGTTACGCTACGCCAACCCTGGCCGCTGGTGCAGGGTTCACGACCTACCTGTCTCCAAACACGACTGCTTCGATTGACTCGGGTCGACGATGCTGGGGCGCGAACGATGATTTCTCTGGACGTAAGCTTCCATGCCACCTGAACAACAACTGGCGATCGGCGACCTTCGCCTCGATGAGTCTCCACCAGGGTGGCGTTCAAACGGCCCTTTGTGATGGATCCGTGCGATTCGTCAGCGAGAACATCGATCTGCGAGAATGGCGAGAAGCCTCCACGACTCAAGGTGGCAAAGTCACCAGCTTCAACAACTGATTGATTTAACGTCCTTGAAAGCGCTCCAGGAGAACCTCATGCCTATTCTCAGAATCACTCTACTGTGTGTCATGTGCCTGGCGTTTGCAGGCTGTGCGAAAAAATCCGATGGGAAAGTCTCACTGACAGGAAAAGTCACTCTTGACGGAGAGCCGATCCCAGAAGGATCGATCTCTTTCATGCCGGTCAGCGGCACAGGGACAACCAATGGTGCTGAAATCTCCAATGGCAGTTTTAGCGTCCGAGTGAATCCGGGCGAGCAAGCTGTCCAGATTTATGCGAACCGCCCGGATCTTAAACATCCGGTGACTAAAGAGCTGAAGGAACGTGGCGTTGAAGAAAACCTTGAGCAGTACATTCCCGCCAAATACAACCGCCAGTCAACTCTTCGTGTGACCGTTGATAAGGACACCAAAGAGCATAATTTTGAGCTGACGTCCAAGTAATCGCCATTTCAAGGGGGATCTCGCTCTTGGGGTGAGATCCCCTTTTTCGTTTTCTATTTTCATTTCTACCCTCGGAGATTGTCATGTCGCGACAGGGACTTCGAACGAAAAAACACGGCTTTACTCTTATTGAGTTGCTGGTAGTTATCGCCATTATTGCGACACTAGTCGCAATCCTGCTGCCGGCCGTTCAACAGGCACGGGAAGCAGCTCGACGCTCGAACTGTAAAAACAATCTGAAACAGCTTGGCCTGGCAGTCCACAATTACGCGGACGTCTACGACTGCATTCCGCCTCTCTGGGTTGCCTCCTGGTTCGGCCATCAGGATTGGGGTGGCGGGCCAAGCGGGCATATTCAGCAGACCCCCTGGACCATCTTCGTGCTGCCTTACATCGAGCAGAGTCCACTCTATGACGCCATGTTCGCCAAGATGAAAACCGGCACTCTGCCTGTTCCCTGGGCCTCCAATACCAATGGGGTCGATCCCTGGATTCGACAATACTACACTCAGCAGATTCCCGTCTTTCTCTGCCCCAGCGATCCCGCCGTTCAGGATACCGCTTACTCGAACACGCAACTCAACTACAAAGCCAGTGTCGGTGACACCATCGGCGATAACAACGTCGCCTGGCACCGTGACGGGGGCGTCTTCCCGTACCGAGGCATGTTCCGCCCGATCGGCCTCGGCTGGAGTACTCCTCAAGATCTGACGGGGATCCGTGGGAACGTCTTCAAATTCCGCGACATCACCGACGGACTGTCGAATACGCTGATGTTCGCTGAGATGGTGAAGGACGGTCGCCCCAACGAAGTCGCGGGGGGTGTCGCTGTCGATCTCAACGTCTGGCCGCCACGTCCGTCCGCTTGTTTAGCACGCATCAATCCCGCCAATCCCAACGAACTGACCGGCACCGTGCGTCCATCTTCCAGCGCTCCAGGGGCTCGCGCGTGGCACCCACTGCCGTTCTACATCTCAGCAGTGACGGCTCTCCCGCCGAACGGTCCGATGTGCATGTCGTACGCCAATAACGACCAGGGCTTCACCTACGCAACCCCATCCAGCCGTCACGCAGGCGGGATCAACGTCGCGCTGGGCGATGGCAGCGTTCGTTTTATCTCAGAGAACATCCACTCAGGTGACCCTTCTGCTCAAGACCCTTCCAGCGCCTCTTACGAAGGTAATCCTTACGGATCGTCACCATACGGTCTATGGGGCAACCTTGGCTGCAAGAACGATGGAGCGGTCCTCGGCGAGTTCTAAGCTGGCATTTCTTTGCAGCAACAGTTCTTCACAATTTCGAGGGGACGAGTCAATTCGCCCCCTCGTTTCTATTCATTAAGGGCGACTATGAACCGTTTTCATTTTCTGGCAGTCGCGTTAGCGATCGGATGCTATGGCTGCAGTTCGTCTGAGGTTCCCTTGGGCATTGTGGATGGGAAAGTCACAATTGATGGGAAGCCTCTGGCAAATTCGATCGTGACCTTCGTTCCGAAACAGGGCGGACGCGCTTCGCTGGGAACGACTGATGCGGATGGCAATTACCATTTGATCTATTCCACAAGGAAGGGTGCCCTCCTCGGTACTCATGATGTCACCATTCAGGTCAATCCGGAAGGTGTCGGCGCCAGCACCGAGTCCCAGGAAGCCCCCAGCATTTACGATAAGCAGGGGGCAGGTGGACCGGAAGCAGCCGACGCCAAAGCGCGGTCCGACAGCCGCAAACAGCAGAAAGAAGCCGAAAAGCTGATCCCCGAGAAATACCGCAAACCGGGAGAGTTGACCGCAGAAGTCAAAACGGGAAGCAATGAGATTAATTTCGAACTCAAGTCGACATAGGCGTGTCAGAATGGTCGAGCGTTTCGAAATTCCAAAATCGGACTGGCCATTGACTTGCTCGACTGGTCAGGCATCTTTATAGTACTCAATCCTTGCTAACCAACAAATGAGGAGGGTTTCAAAGCCTTCCTCGTTTTCATTACGAGCGGGCGTATAGCTCAGTTGGTTAGAGCGCAGCTCTGATAAAGCTGAGGTCGGTGGTTCGAGTCCACCTACGCCCACTTCCTTTTCGTGAACACTGGACCGGGTTACTCCGGTCGATGCAACTTGTTGCAGGAGAATGACCTGTGTCTATTAATAAGACGCTCAAAATCAAGAACACGATGGTTCGTGCTCGGAACGTCCTGAAGCGCGTCGAGCGTATTGCAGGGATGAAAGAGAACGAAAGCTGGAAAGACGGTCAGGCTCCAATTCACCTGCCAAAATTCCGCGTCCTGAAGTCTGCTCTCGGTAAGAAGAAGAAAGCAGCCGGCGGCGATAAAGCTGACGACAAAGAAAAAGACAAGAAGAAGAAGTAATCTTCTGGCAGTCGATCGAACAACTAAAGGGCCTTCTCGGGCCCTTTTTTGTTGCGCCACGCTTAAAAGCAATCAAACAGACAGGGAAGGTTGGAACGCTGAGATCACAGAGCTGAGCAGAGATCGCTGAGGAAGAGGTTTTGTATTGAGCGGATAATCCCGTAGACAACCAAAAGTCATTTTCTTCTCCGCGACCTCTGCTCCCCTCTGCGGGCTCTGCGTTCCAGTCTTCTCTGACTCCCCTGCCCTGCTTGCGTTCCTCTAGTGCGGTGGTTACTTTGAATCAACCGTTACTCTGTTAACTTGCGCTAAAAGGAACGACGATGCGAGCAATGTTGTCGCTGTGGGCCGCTGTGACGTGCCTGGGATGGATTCAAGCTGCGAACGCGGAGACGATCGCGACCGGGCTCAAGGGAGCCGCTGGTGTTTGTGTGGGTCGTGACGGGACGATTTACGTCACCCAGACGGGCGAAGTCGGCGTAGACAAAGATGGCCAGATCAGCGTCATCAAGGCTGGCAAAGTGACTGTTCTGGCGGATGAACTCGATGATCCTCGCGGCATCACGCTGATGAAAGAGGCGTTGTTCGTCTGTGATAAGGGCCAGGTTAAAAAGGTCACAATGAATGGCCATGTCGAAACGTATCTCGAAGCCGATGACTTTCCGGGCGAAGCCAAGCTGCTGCGTTGCATTGACTCGATCGTTGATGCCAAAGCAGATCGACTCGTGATCAGTGATGCCGATGACTCAAGCAAAGCTCGTCGCGCGGTGTACATGGTCGATGTCCGCAGCAAGCGAGTCACCGTCTATGACGATACTAAGATCAAGAACATGGAAGAACCACGCGGCGTTGCTTTTGATGGCAACTCCTTCGCGCTGGTCGCTGACCAGAAGGGGCTGATGTACCGCATCAATCTGGAAACGGGCGATTCCAGCGACGTCATCAAATCAGGACTCACAGACGTTAACGGTATTACCTGGGATGACTTTGGCCAGCTGTTCCTGTCGTCAAGCTCGGCGAAGACGCTGTGGGGGATTCCTCGTCCTGGACAGAAGCCCGTTGTGATCAAAGAAAATGCAGAGTCGTTTAGTGATCTCTGTATCGATAACACCAACAACCGCATTCTTGCCGTCAATGAGAAGGACGGCTCGATCGTCGCGATGCCCAAGCAGATTCCCGGCTTTGAAGTTGATGCGACCCCGATGAAGAATGTCAGCCTCGAAGTTGCGTTTCCGAATCTGAAATGGACCGGATGGGATGATGGCAGCGAAAGCGGTCGTCCTGTTCAACACCGTCCGATTCTGTTGACTCACGCGGGCGATGGCAGCGGACGCATCTTCGTCCCTCTGCAGCAAGGCCCGATTCACGTCTTCAAGGAAGGCGACACCGAAACAAAAGTCTTCCTCGACCTGTCGGATCGCAATCGTTATCTCGACCGCCAGAATGAAGAAGGTTTCCTCGGTCTGGCGTTCTCTCCAGACTATAAACAAAGTGGCGAGTTCTACGTCTTCTATACCCTGAAGAACGAAGAACACACCAACGTTGTTTCTCGTTTCCGCGTTTCGAAAAATGATCCCAACAAAGCCGATATCAACTCCGAAGAGATCCTGCTGAAGATTACTCACCCTTACTGGAACCACGATGGCGGAACACTGGTTTTTGGCCAGGACGGTTTCCTCTATGTAGTCGTGGGCGATGGTGGTGCAGGCAATGACCCGCATGAAAACGGCCAGAACCTGGGCACACATCTCGGCAAGATCCTGCGACTCGACGTTCAGAAGCGGAAGAGTGGCTATGGGATTCCAGCCGACAATCCATTTGTTGATAAGGCGGGTGCCAAGCCAGAAATCTTTGCCTATGGCGTGCGCAATATCTGGCGGTTGTCGGTCGATCGCAAGACGGGGGACCTGTGGGCCGCTGAAGTCGGCCAGAACCTGTTCGAAGAGATCAACATCGTCACTCGGGGTGCCAACCTCGGTTGGAGCCTGCGTGAATCGTTCCACCCCTTCGGTGCCAAGGGTGTCGATGTGAACCCCGGCATGCTCGAACCGATCTGGGAGTACTATCACGACATCGGTCGCTCGATCACCGGCGGTCAGGTTTATCGCGGCAAGAAGTCCCCTGCTCTGGATGGGGTTTACCTGTATTCGGACTACGTCTCGAATCTCGTCTGGGGTCTGACCTACGATGCTCAGAAGGGACGCGTCACCGCCAACCGGCCGATCGCTGCGATCAAAGGAGCCTGGATGTCCCTGGGCGAAGATGAAGACGGCGAAGTCTATATCATGACCTACAGCGGCGACGGCAAAGCGATTTATCGCTTCGTGGCGAAGTAATAGTGTTTGATATTTAGCCCCCGGTGAATCACCGGGGGCATTTTGCTTACAAAGTCGTTTCGCAGACATTCCCGCTCATTGCCTCTGCTCAAGGCTGCTGTGATGAATCGACGCACGTTCGTCTCGACGTCTGCTGGTGTCCTCCTCGCGGCAGGAGCGAAGACGTCATTTGCTCAACCTCCTCGTGAGGCTGCCGCTGCTGATTTCCGTATACGCCATGGTCGGATCCGCCAGTCGATCATGGGCTGGACTTATAACGACCGCATGAAAATGCTCGACCTCGCGAAACTCTGTCAGGAGATTGGCCTGGTCGCGATGGAAGGGATCTCGCCTGATCTTTATCCGCAAGTCAGGGAGATGGGACTGCAGATCTCGCTGGGCCATGGTGGTCACGGTTTCGCCAAAGGACCTTGTGATCCGCAATACCGACAATTCACCGTCGATCAGCTGAGTGAATCGATCGAGGTCGCTGCGAAACATCAGATTGAAAAAGTCATCACCTTCACCGGGATGAAGTACGAGGGGATCGACCGCGACGAAGCGGCCCAGGGTTGTGTCGACGTCTGGAAACAGGTGATCCCGCTCGCCCAATCCAAGAACATCACCCTCGTTCTTGAACACCTTAACAGCAAAGATGACTCCCATCCGATGAAGGGGCATCCGGGCTACTTCGGCGATGATGTCGACTTCTGCGTCGATCTGATCAAGCAGGTCGATTCGCCCCACATGAAGCTGCTCTTCGACGTCTATCACGTCTCGATCATGAACGGCGACGTCATCCGCAGGATTCGCAAATACAAAGACGTCATCGGCCACTATCACACGGCTGGCAACCCGGGACGCTGCGAACTGGACGACACCCAGGAAATCAACTACCCGGCTGTGATGAAAGAAATCCTCGCGACCGGTTACACGGGATACGTCGCGCATGAATTCATCCCGAACTGGGATGATCATGAACTCGCACTGCGTCACGCCGCAATGGTCTGCGACGTGTAGGGTCCGCTGTGCGGACCGTCAATGCGGAATGTTTCCAAGTAACGTATTGAAGCTGCGGTAACGGACAACGATTGCTGTGATCTCCGAGTCGATTCACGGTCCGCACAGCGGCCCCTACGGATTCGGCTGATCCATGCGATAAAGCGGGAGGAAGCGGTAATAGACTTCCAGCGACAGTGTCGCAAGCGTTGTCGAATAAAGGCGGCCGCCGTAGCCTGACCAGACATCGCGCGGTTCCCAACTGCCGGCATATGGGCCCTGCTTGGTCTGCATCGTGACGAGCTGATCGCGGAGGTTATTGTTCCACGTGTCCCATTCTTCGCCGCCGTACTGGTACATCGCGAGTGTGCCGTAGTACCAGTAATACAGGTTCAGATCGAGGCGTCGTGGCGGGTTCTTGAGCAGATATTCGACTGCTTCTTTGCAGGCGGGGTTATCGCGTTTGATCGCGAGCATCTGTTTGCAGAAGAGGGCTTCCGCAGTCATGGCGGGGGTGATCTGATCGTTGATGCGGTAGGCAGCCAGTCCGAAATTGTCACCACGACTGCGATCGCGCAGGAACTTCACCATGAGGCTGCGGTTCTGCTGGGGAATGGGTATCCCTGCGAGTTCGGCGGACTTCAAGCCCATGAGCTGCCAGCCGAACATCGACATGTCCCCTTCCTGCTGAGCAACATAACGCCACCCGCCGCCACTGGGGTCCTGATGGGCGATGATGTAACGAGTCGCTTTTTCGACCGCGTTACGCAGCCTGATGTTCGCGCCGGGGTTGGATTGCAGACTGCAGGCTTCTGCGAGGGCGTACGTTGCCATGCCGTGGCAGTACATGGATTCGTACTTGGTCGCCGTGGCACCGAGGTAGCCATCGTCGGTTTGATGAGAGACCAGCCATTCTGTTGCGCGGCTGACGGTGTCGACATACTCGCCTTCGTCCGAGGTATACCCGGCTCCCAGGAAACAAAGCAGGCAGAGGGCCGTCAGTCCGGAATCGGCGTTCTGCCCGGCACGCAGGCGATCAACCCCTTCCGAATCAAACTGCACGGTCCCTGCGCCAAACTTTGCTCCGTGCCAATGCCCTTCTTTCTCCTGAACGGAGGCCAGCCAGCGAAGGGCTTCTTCGACGGCTTTCTCCGACTCAATCGTCCCGCCATAGCGTTTGGCATTTTCGCCACGCTGACTGAGGTCGCGGAGTCGATAGGTCATCGGAACCTGAGAGGCACTGCCGGGACGGATTGTATCGAACTCCGGACGGGCAATGGCGGGGACATCGGGCATCCCTTTATCGGGTGAGGTGATCGAGGCGATGGCGGTCGGAGAATCAGGCGTCGTCAGCGTCGGTGTGGTGTTTCTCATCGTGCGAGTCAGAGGACTGTCCGCAATGGGATTAGCCGCCTGCGATGATCGTGGACTCATCCGAGTCGTGGCAGGAGAACTGCTTTGTGATCCGGTGGCAGTACCGACGACCAGTTCCCCGACCTCTGGCAGCATCGACGTCGCTGGCGTTGGGGCTTCTCGTCGCACGATGTTATCGAAGTTGGCTTTGGGTTGACGCATCAGGTCACTATCGGGACTGATCGGAGCATCGATCGAGCGCAGCTGAGGCTGAATATCGATGTCGAGGCGGTCAACACTGCCGGCTTGGGTCTGCCGATTGTAATTCTCCGGCGCGATCGCTGACGAAGTCACTTCCATCCGGCTGGCATTTGATGGCGGGGAAGGAGTCGACTGGGGCTGGTATTGAAAAGGATCATCAATGGCCATCGCGCGGGCGGCTTCGTTGTCGGGCGCCTGCTCTGCCATCCGCATGGCATCAGGGACATTGATGGCTTCTTTCAGGGTCGGGCGGACGTCAGTCATTTCGACTTTGGAATAGTCGATCTCATTGAACTTTCGTTCGGGCAGTTGTGTTTCCGGCGTCGGCATTTTCTCCAGTTCGGTCCGCGCGAGTTCGACGGGCTTTTCCGTCATCTCTTCCCAGACGGGAGTATTCCCCGGCTGTGTCGAAGGTCGCGGGTCGTCGGAGACGATTTTGATTTCCTGAGGAATCGGGACTTCCTCTTTCGTCGCTGGCATGAGCAGATTGCGCACAGGCTCGGGAGCAAAAACGACGACGCCAAATCCACTCGTTACGTGAACAAGCAGCGAGAAAAACAGCGCCTTCGCGTTCGTATTCCGATCGCCCCAGCGGGTGATCAGCATGGTGACCAGGTGCACGGTCGCGAAAATGAAGCCGACAACGAGCGCCCCGAACAGTGTCTGTTCGACCTGCGCCGGGGTGGTATTGAACCAGCCGGCGAGTGCCTCGATGAATGCCTTCAGTCCGAAACCCATCAGTTCGTGGCTCCCGGCTTGGTGTTGGATTTGGCCGTATTGGCGAGTTTGATATTGGTGATCTTCACCTGGTGACAGATCGCTAAGACGTCCATGATATGCTGATAGTTCCCTCCTCCATCACCACGGATCATGACTTCCTGTTCGGCGTAATTCTTCTGTGCTTCCTGGAGACGCTGCTGGAGTTGTTCGGGAGTGACGGGTTCTTCGCCCACGTAAAACTTTCCGGCTTTGTCCACATTGACGACGATCTCATCCGGACGGGCGGTCAATGGCTGTGCCGAGGCAGCCGTCGGAAGTTTGATCTCAAACTGACGCTCTTTGTTCTGCATCTTGGTGAACTGACTGACAACCATGAAGTAAATCATCAGCAGCATGAAGACATCGATCATCGGCGCGAGCTTGATATCGATTTCTTCATCGTCAGTAGGGCGCAATGGCATATCGGGCTCGTTTTTTGAACCTTGAATTCACGACTGGAAGAGAGAGAAAAGGTGTTACGAGGCGATCAGATTGTATTGCTTGAGCAGCGAGAGGGGATCAGGCTGTCGGCCGCGGAAGTCAACGAAGACATCCATCGGATGGCGACTGCCTCCCTGCGACAGGACGGTATCGCGGAACTTGTGACCAACGCGGGCCATCGCCTCTGCGTCATCCAGCCCCGCTTCGACGAACGCCTGAAATGCGTCTGCACTCAAGACTTCCGCCCACTTGTAGGAATAATACCCTGCACTATAGCCACCTGAAAAGATGTGTTGGAAGGAGCACAGGGTGCGATCCTCCGGCAGCATAGGCATGGTCGAAGTCTTTGCCATGACCTGCTTTTGGATCTCGAAAATGCCCGTTGCCTCCCCGGAACCAGGTGGATGGGGGGTATAGGTGGAGTGGAGATACATGTCAGTCATCCCAAAGGTGATCTGACGCAGCATCATAGACGCAGCGCGGTAGTTCCGAGACGCCACAATTTTTTCAAATAAATTGTCCGGCAGCGGCTCACCAGTTTCGACATGGGCAGTCAGTTTGGTGATGGTCGGCTGGTGGTAGCACCAGTTTTCCATGAATTGACTCGGCAGTTCGACCGCATCCCATTCGACACCCGAGATCCCCGATGCGTCCGTGTAGGCGACTGTCGAGAGCATGTGCTGGAGCCCATGACCAAACTCATGGAACAGCGTTTCCACCTCGCGGAAGTTCATCAACGAAGGGTGATCGCCCGCCGGGGGAGTGCAGTTGCAGACAAGGTAGGCAACGGGCAGTTGTCCAACGGAATCACGCTTTTGAAGGCAGGTTCCCATCCACGCGCCAGGGCGTTTGGTTTCGGGGCGTGAGTAAGGATCGTAATAGAAGCTCGCCACATGTCGGCCGGACTTGGCATCGTTGACATGGAAGAACCGCACGTCCTTCTGCCAGACGGGAGCAGTCCCATCGGCCGAAACGATGCGAACGCCGAACAGATGCTCGATCAGGTGGAATAACCCATCGAGAACCTTCTCATGCGGAAAATAAGGACGCAGGTCTTCGTCTTTGAATTCGAACAGGTCTTCGCGCATTCGCTCGGACCAGAAGGCAATGTCCCAGTGAGACAGCGGCGTTTGTCCGCCGTGCGCGGCAGCGTAGGCGTTGAGTTCTTCCTTCTCGCGAAGCGCGGGCTCCCAGCTTGGAGCACGCAGGTCTTCGAGCATGTCGAAAACCGCCTGTGGTTTCTCGGCCATCTTTTCAGACAGGCTCATCTCGGCAAAGTTCTGGAAGCCAAGCAGCTGAGCCTTTTCCAGACGCAGCGACAGGATCTCTTCACACAACGGCGTATTGTCAAACTCACCAGACGAAGCGCGCGAGATGTACGCCATATAAACATCGCGTCGCAGGTCACGATTGGAGCAATGTTTCATGAAAGGATCGAAGATCGGCATTTCCAGCGTGATCTTCCAGGGACCAGCGTCCGGGGTCGAGGCAGGATCAGACTCGGCTTTGGTCTGATTGTAGGCACCGCTAGCCAGACGACGCAGCGACAGCGGGGTGTCTTTGAGGTCGTCGGGATTCGTGATGATCAGGCTGTAAGCCTTCGTCGCATCGAGAACGTGATTGGAATAATCCGAGCTCAGTTTGGAAAGTCTTTGGCTGATCGCATTGAAGCGTTCACGCTTTTCACCCGTCAGTCCAATCCCTGAAAGCTCCATATCGCGCAGGCGTTCGGTCAGGATTCGCTTTTGAGCCGACTCGAGGTTCTCCCAGCCAACACTCTCTCGCAGCGACTTGAGCGCGTTGTAAATCGGCTCACTCTGACGAGACTTGAGGCCGAACGCGACCACACTTTCCAAAACAGATTCGTACGCCGTTCGTAATTCGGCAGAATTCATGACCGACAATAGATGTCCAATCGGCCCCCATGTCTGCTCAAACCAGATGTCCAGTTCAGTAAATCGATCCACCAGAGATTCCCACGTCGGCTCGACAGAGGCTTCCAGTTCTGTAAAGCGTGTATTGGCCACCGCCAGCAGCTGTTCCACGGCTGGAGCTACGTGAGAAGGCTGAATCTGGTCAAAACGGGGCAATCCTGACGTTTGCTGAAGAGGGTTTTCCGGCATGGGAAATTGAGTCCTGTTACTGTCATGTCATATGAGCGATATGCGGAAGTAGCAACAAGTTATGTTCATCTTTGCCCTTCCACACGCAAGCTTTAGAATTTAGCATATCGAAGGTGCTTTGTAGAGACGAAGCGAATCTTTCACGACGAACTCCCACCCCACCCGACCCGCCACACAGCTTCGGACATTCGTTCGCAATGACAATGTCTCAAATCATCCTGTCGCGGATCCCCTTGAGAACGGATCACTTATGCCCGGTTTGAAATTCGCTCGCGTTTGCTCTTCTGGATTAATTCTGGCTGCATTGACAGTCACTCCGTCTTTCGGTCAGGCCACGACCGCTGCTCCTGCTCCACAAGCCACGACTGCACCAGCCGTGCCTGCACAAGAGAAGCCCGCAGCTGCCCCCAAGACGGTTGAAGAAGGTTTCGCGCAGCTCGAAGCAGAACTCCAGAGCCCGCCTCCTGGTGAAGGCCTGACTCCAGAACAACGCGCAGAATTCATCAAGACCAAAGTCCAAACCGTTCTGACGATCATCGATAAGACGATGGCTCTCAAGCCAGACGACGAAAAGCGAAAAGAACTGATTGAACTCAAAGTTCAAATGATGGGTGTCCTGGGACGATTCGGCGACGAAGGCGCGGATAAGAAGGTCAGTGATTACCTGACTTCACTGCTGACAGATGCCAGTCCTGAAATCGTCAGCTTTGCGAAGCTGTCTCTGATGATGACCAGAATTGAATCGATCCTGGAACTGGAAGCAGAAGCCCGCACGAAGCTGGTCGAAGAAATCAAAGCCGAAATCCTCACCGGCGAGCCAACTGTCGATAAAATGCAAGTCGCCAGCAACCTTGCCAGCATGCTCGGTTACACAGACGATACCAAGACGTCTGCCAAGCTTTACGAAGATTTCGCCAAGTACTTCAGCACCTCCACTGATGAACGAGTCAAAGCATCAGCTGAGTCTTTCGCCGGTTCTGCCCGTCGCATGAATCTTCCGGGCAACACGATGCTGGTCACGGGAACGACCCTCAAAGACGAACCATTCGATCTGGCTCAACAAAAGGGCAAAGTCGTTCTGGTCGACTTCTGGGCGACCTGGTGTGGACCATGCATCGCAGAATTCCCCAACATGCTTGCCTTGTATGAAGTCTATCATCCTCATGGTTTCGAGATCGTCGGGATCAGCCTGGATCAGGATCGGGAACAACTGACTAAGTTCCTGGAAGCAAAAAAAATCCCTTGGATCGTTCTTCACGAAAACAACGAAGAAGGCTCGAACAAGACCGCTGATTACTACGGCATCAACGCGATTCCTTCCATGGTTCTCGTGAACGCTGAAGGCAAAGTGGTCTCGATCAATGCACGCGGCGAAGCCCTGGCCGAAGAACTGGCCAAGCTTTATCCCAACGTCAAAGCTCCCGCACCAGAAAGCGAATTGAAGGTCGAAATCAAAACCGAATAGTCGTTCGGTTCGTTCCCAAGCCGTCTCATCTTCGGGTGAGGCGGCTTTTCTTACTTTCTCAGACCATACATCCAGACCGTCCATCTTCTTCCCCCCTGCCTGTGTTTCTTGCTTCACTTTGATCTGTGGAATGCTCGTTCGCGGATCGTGTGATGAACTGGAAACTCTCCCCAAAGGACTCTTATGCGTCTTTTCGTTCGTTCGTTTCTCGCTGTCGGTCTGATGAGTTCCAACATGTTGACTGCGTCCATGATCTGGGCACAGGAAGAAGCCAAGCCAGTTGAATCACAATCTGCCCCGCAGGAAGTCAAAACCGAAGATGCTCCCAAGGAGCCAACGGCAGAGGACTATCTGAAGCTTGCCGAAAAGGAAATGAGCAAGCAGTTGCCCAAGGAACTCTCCGAAGAAGAAAAGACCGCCTTCATCAAAGGCGTGATTGAAGAAAGTCTTAACTTCAACGATCAGGGTCTAAAACTGAATCCGGAAGGTGCCGTTCGGATGCGACTTCTCAGTCAGCGTTTTGTTTTGCTGCGAGTCGGTGCCGTCCGGGAATATGATGGCTTCAAAGAAAAGGCAGAAGCATTCCTGGCCGATGTCAGCAAGGACAGCGATCAGAATGTCGCCAAGATGGGTGCCAACTGGACAACCGCCTATAAGTACTCCATGGCTGGCAACATGACTCCCGAAGAGCGAACGAAATTCTTCGATGAGGTCAAAGCCGAACTGATGGCCAGCGAAGTCAACGCAGAGCTGACCAGCAAAGTGATGAACTATGCTCGCACAGTCGAGAACTATGGAACTGCCGAACAAGCTGCCGCGGTCTACAACGAGTTCGCAGAACTGTTCTCCAAGTCAGAAGACGAGAAGATCAAGAAATTTGTCGACAGCCTGATCGCAGCCGGTCGACGTGCTTCCCTGCCGGGCCATCCGATGGAACTGATCGGCAAGAAACTCGATGGGACGGACTTCGTCATCAGCGATCTGAAGGGCAAAGTCGTTCTGGTCGACTTCTGGGCAACCTGGTGCGGACCGTGTATCGCCGAATTTCCGAACATGAAGGAAATGTACGCCAAGTACCGTGGCCACGGCTTTGAGATCGTCGGCATCAGCCTGGATAAGGACGCCGAAAAGGTCAAAGCGTTCGTGGAAACCAGCGAAGTTCCCTGGATGATTCTCCACCATCCTGACAATGAACGTGGCTGGGACCACCCTGCCGCTGTGTACTACGGAATCAATGCGATTCCTGCCATGGTCCTGATTGGCGCAGATGGCAATGTCATTTCGACCAAAGCTCGCGGCGAAGAGCTGCGTGAACTGCTCTCGAAGACCTTCCCAGACGTGAAAGACACCGCCCCAGCCGCAGAAGCAACGGCGTCTGAGTAAGGCCTTTATTTCGAGTCTGATCAAAAAAGCCACCGGACTCTCCGGTGGCTTTTTTGCGTTGAATAAGCCTCTTTGTGGCTTTTTCAGACGAACCCGAGCGACTTGCTGACTGTCGAGTCAGGATGTTGACGATCGTTGCGGATGATTTCCGATAGAAATCGCCTGTTCACTGACGGTTTGTGACAGGTTTGACGAAGGCGATTCGTGAACTTTGGACGAAGCGACATTTCAGCTCAGAATGACGCTCGAAAACCGAATTTCAGACTGATAGAATGTGGCTTGCTTGATTCACTCGTTTTGACCGATCGTCTGATCACAGCCAGCGTTATGGTCGAGGCGAATTGACGCTGTCCTCCAGTTGAGGCCAGCTTTGGACTTCCTTATTTTCGAGGTGACTGAACGTGTCGATTGCAGAAGAACCAAAAACGAAACTCCGCACTGTCAATGGTGCTGAAATCCTCGTCGAATCTCTGATCAAACACGGCGTCAAGTTCGTATTCGCTTATCCTGGCGGTGCCAGCATGCCGCTGCACCAGGCCCT
Organism: Lacunimicrobium album; assembly: GCF_052161635.1. GTDB lineage: Bacteria > Planctomycetota > Planctomycetia > Planctomycetales > Planctomycetaceae > SXPC01. Next base: position 5,285,749 of record NZ_CP197413.1, on the reverse strand, counting down.
GCGGAAGTACCGCGACGAAATCCGCACGATTCTCCCACGCCACGAACAAGGCGGTGCCTTCGCTGCTCAAGGCGTTGCTCGCACGACGGGTATTCCTGGCATTTGCATGTCAACCAGCGGTCCCGGGGCAACTAACCTCGTTACCTCAATCGCTGATGCCAAACTCGATAGCGTTCCTCTGATCGCGATCACCGGTCAAGTCAATCAGGCCGTCATCGGAACCGATGCGTTCCAGGAAACGCCGATGGTCGAAATCTGCCGCGGCATTACCAAACACTCCTACATGGTCACCGACCTGAAGGACGTCGCCCGCATCGTCAAAGAAGCCTTCCACATCGCGACGACTGGCCGTCCTGGTCCTGTTCTGATCGACTTCCCGAAGGACGTTCAGCTCGACAAGATGGTCGGCGAGCCAGATCTCGACCCACCGATGAATCTGCCTGGCTACCGCCCGACACCACCGGATATCGCTCCTGAGCGGGTCAAGCAGATCCTGGCCGCGGTGAAGCGTTCCAAGAAGCCGGTTCTCTACGTCGGCGGTGGTTGCAATCATCCAGATACCGCCAAAGAACTCCTCAAGTTCGCAGAAGCAACCAAGATCCCCGTCGCAATGACCGTCATGGGACTCGGCGCCTTCCCTGGCGAACACGAGCAGTCTCTGCACATGCTCGGGATGCACGGAACAGTTTATTCGAACTACGCCGTCAACGAAGCAGATCTGCTCCTGGCGTTTGGGGTTCGTTTTGACGACCGCGTCACCGGTAAGCTCGAAGAGTTTGCCAAGCACGGCAAGATCATCCACGTCGATATCGACCCATCAGAGATCCATAAAAACAAAGAAGCTCATATCCCCATCTACGGCGATGTGCTTCAAGTCCTGACGGCGATTAACAAAGCGATGACCAAGGACGATGCCCCGAGCATCGAAGAATGGACTGCTCAGGTTCAGGATTGGAAGAAGCAGTACCCACTCAAGTACAGCGTCAAAGGCGAAGGCATTGTCCAGCAGTGGGCTGTTGAAGAAATCTATCGACAGACCAAGGACCGTGAAACCTTCATCTCCGTCGGCGTCGGTCAGCACCAGATGTGGACTGCACAGTTCTACAAATTCAACAAGCCACGTCGCTGGTTGTCGAGCTCAGGTCTGGGAACCATGGGCTTCGGCCTCCCGTCCGCGATGGGTGTCCAGGCGGCTCACCCAAACGCACTGAGCATCGATATCGATGGCGATGGTTCATTCCAGATGAATATCCAGGAACTGGCGACCCTCAAGTGCGAAAACCTGCCGGTTAAGATGGTGATCCTCAACAACCAGCACCTCGGAATGGTCGTCCAGTGGGAAGACCGCTTCATGGCTGGTAAGCGCGCCCACACTTATCTGGGCCCGATCGATCACCCAGAATGGCTCGGAGAAGGCAGCGGCGTTCACTACGAAGAAACCTATCCTGACTTCGTCACGATCGCCAAGGGTTACGGCATCGAAGCGATGCGCGTCACCACTCGCGAAGAGTTCACCAAGGCCGTCGAAAAGATGATCAACCACGACGGCCCATTCCTGCTGGATGCCCTCTGCCCTTACCAGGAACAAGTCCTGCCAATGATCCCATCAGGTGCAACCGTCCGTGAAATCATCACGGACTGATTGACGTATCAAAATTAAAAGCCGAGTGGGTTATTCCACTCGGCTTTTTTGTTGAACCATGACGAATCGCAATTTAAGCCAGCGCGATCACAAAAGTCGTGCCATGCTCACAGCTTTGGGTGAGCATGCTGCTCCGATTGACGTTGAAGCGTTCAGAACATGCTTGCCCAAAGCTGCAAGCATGGCACATTGGGAAGAAGACGTGCTGAATTAAGGGTGATTGCTTTTACTCCGGATGCGATAGCGATTTCAGCGATTTTGCCATGTCCATCTGCAGTTTCATCAGCAGCTGCCAGACGCTGTTGGGGATGACGATTCCCTCTTCTCCGTCGATGTCGGTGAACTGGCCTTCGTTGAGAGAGCGGGTCTGGGCGTAGTTGGCTGCGACGGTCATGTGGGCGTGGACATAAGCCAGCAGGTCAGAGAGTTCTGCGGTCTGAAGCGCTTTGAGGTTGCTGGGAAGTGGTGGGCAGCCGCGATGAAAGAGTATCGGCAGTTGGCTAGCCTGGGTCTGCTCACTGTACGACTGAGGGTGGCTGAAATCCTGATTGCCGGGGTCGCTGCTTTCGGCGGATTGAGCTTCCAGGAACGAGGCGGCGTGAGCTTTCAGGATTTCCTCCTGGCTGCCGACCAGTAACAGGCATCGACCGGCGGAGATCAGATCGCCCGGCTGCAGCACATGGATGCTGACGGGGAATCCATTGATCCGGGTGCCATTGGTACTGTCCAGGTCCGTGAGAATGAGTTTGCCATCTGACTCCTGGATCTTGATATGAAAGCGGCTGATGCGGTCATCGTTGAGGCGGAGCGTATTATCGTCTTCGCGGCCAATTGTCACCGGGACCGGCAGATCACGCAGAATCTGTCCGCGTTCCATGCCTTCGAGAATCTGCAGTGTAAGAGTGCGCATCCCTGACTTTCGTGCCGCCCGTTCGCCGTTGTAATGATGTGATCCGTGTGGCGTATTCTACGCAGTTTGTCGCTGAGCAAACAATCGTAAAGCGGAAGCGTCAAACGGCAGGAGCAGATTCCATCATGTTCTGCTGTCGACAGACCCCAGATTCTGTCGGAGATTTCCCCCGCAGGAAGGACAGCAGACGTTGATCATACCCCACCGGATCGACAATGCGTCCGTGGTTATGATTAGCACCTTCGAGAATGCAGACTTCGGCGGCTGGTACGTTGAAACGGGTGACCAGATCGTCCGTGAATTCTCGGGGAATGTACCGATCTTTCGAGCCAGACATGAGAAGAACGCGTGTGCGTTGATTGGCTGCGAACCGTCGGGGATCGCAGAACCAGTAGCCCGTTTTGAACTGGTAGATCAGCTGGGCGAATTCAACGGTTTTCATAATATGCCACAGCGGGACCACGCGGCACAAAAGCGGCGGAAGGACAATGTTCATCCAGCTGCGAACAGCTCGTTCGACGATCTGGCTGTTGGCATACGCGCCTTCGGTTATGAGCAACGGAATTTCAGGACGCCGAGACACAACCGCGAATGCCGTCGCTGCCCCGCGGCTGATCCCGAAGATCCCCGTGAACTCGCTTCTCCACTCCGGATTTTCGCGAATCGCATCGAGCACGACGCCGAGGTCTTCGCGTTCACGCTGTCCGACCCAGAAACGAGGGCGATAACGGGGATCGCGGTCGCTATCACCCTGGCCGGTGAAGTTCACGGAGAGTATGTCGTAGCCGCTGGCGTAGAGACCTTCGCAGTATTTCCAGGCGGAGTAATGAGTTGCATCGAATTCCGGAACAAAGAGAATCAATCCCTCTGATTTACCGGAGGCGTGTGCATAGAGGCTGCCGCGAAGTTGATAACCGCGTGGATGAGCAATGGAGATCGACCTGGCCCATTCAATGACCGGAAAGGTCTCTTCTTTGAATGTCGGCTCGTTATTGAAAATCGGTACGATTTTCAAGGCGTAGTAAATCTGAAGCGTCGAACTGACGGCTAGTCCAACACATAAGACGACAAGAAGGGCTGAGACGAACATGGTTAGGTATCACATTGCGGTCGTTAACAAACAACTTTCCAGGCGCCTGATCCTTGCCTTGAATGCAATCTGACACCGTCCAGATTGGACAGCGGCGGGTTGCGTCACCACCTTGCATTGGTTCTGCCCGCCATGGGGCAATCACCTTGCCTCAGCGGGAAAACCGAAATCTTCTACCTTTATTATCGGCGGTCAAATTGGACTGACCACTGATTGTCGCGACAAAAAAAGGGAGGGAGAAGCAAATGCTTTCCCTCCCTTGATTTATGTCAGCAGGCGGTTTTCCGAAGGTGCTTAGGCACCTGTGTATTTCGAGAAGATCAGTGAGATATTCTGACCGCCGAAGCCGAAGCTGTTGGATAGAGCGCGGTTGACCTTGGCATCCCGCGCTGTGTTCGGGACGTAATCCAGATCGCAATCCGGGTCTGGCGTCTCGTAATTGATGGTCGGTGGCAGAACATTGTCTCGCATCGACAGTAAGCAGACGATCGCTTCGACTGATCCCGCAGCGGCGATGAGGTGTCCCATCATGCTCTTGACGCTGGAAACTGGCGTTCGGTAAGCATCTTTCCCGAGTGCGCCCTTGATCGCCATTGTCTCGGTCTTGTCGTTGACCGAGGTACTCGTGCCGTGGGCGTTGACGTAATCGATATCGCTTTGGTTAATGCCCGCATCTTTCATCGCCATCTGGATACAGGCGATCGCGCCACGTCCTTCCGGATGGATGTCCGTGATGCGGTAAGCATCGGCGCTGCTGCCGTAGCCGGAGATCTCGCCATAGATTTTCGCGCCACGCTTTTTGGCGTGTTCGAGTTCTTCGAGGATCAGCATCCCGGCCCCTTCGCCGAGGACGAAACCATCGCGGTCAGCATCGAATGGACGAGAGGCACGTGTCGGGTCAGCATTACGAGTCGACAGGGCCGTCAACAGGTTAAACCCGGTGAGACCAAACGGGTGAATCATGCTGTGAGCACCGCCCGAAAGCATGATGTCAGCGTCGCCGCGTCGAATGAGTTCTGCCGCTTCACCGATGGCCTGACTGGATGCTGCACAGGCGGTCAGACAGTTCAGGTTCGGGCCCTGGGCGTTGAACAGGCTGGCCAGGTGACCGGCTGGCATGTTCGGCTCTTGTTCGAGTTCTGCCCGTGGGTTGAGTGTACGCAGGCTGGCGGTGGTGAACTTCTCGAGGTTGACTCGTCCATCCTGCTCCGCGTCAGCGATCAGCTTCATGAACAGCGGGAAATCCTGCTGCCCTTCACCGGCTCCGAGATAAACTCCGAACAAGCCGGGATCGAAATCGATCTGATCGATTCCTGAGTCTTTGACGGCCTGAGTGGCAGCAGCGATCGCAAAGCGGATATTGCGACCAGCGTGTTCAAAACGCTTGGTGTCTTTGACGTAGTCGCCGAAGTTAAAGCCATGAATCTCGGCGGCGAAGGTGGTCGGGAAGTTGGAGGCATCAAAGTACTTGATCGAACCGACGCCACTTTTGCTCTCCATGAGTGATTTCCACATGGATTCCGCAGTCAGTCCCACAGGAGTGACACAGCCCAGACCGGTGACAACAACTCGACGTCGTATCATCATAAAACCTTGTATTGCAGAAAATCGAAATCCACGGGACCGACGTCAGGCAGAGAAAAATTGCGCCGTCGCCAATGTGAGCATTGCTCACTTGTTAAGTCGCCCGCAAACACGAGAAATGACAGACGTCATCTTATTCCGAATGAACGATTTGGAAAAGATGAAGACCATCCGGCCCGGACAAATTGCCTGTTTCGCCCAGTTTTCACCTGAGCAAATGGTCCGCTCAGGAAGGTTGAAACTGCTGCTGGACCTTGCCGACTTTGAGAATCGAGGCAAGACCTGATGTCGCGAAGGCATTGACGCTGTTTCCGTTTTCACCAGCGGGGGCTTCCAGGAAGGCAAAACAGATTTCGCCTTCGCAAATCAGTCGCTCGCCGATGTAACCTTTGCACTCGACGATGCCGCCCTCGGTGGTTTCCTGCATCATCGTGACGTGGTAATGAAGAGTATCACCAGGGGTCGCGAAGCCGTGGAACGTGATCTTGGGGAGCTTCGCCAAGACGACCATCTTCTGGAAATCACTGGCTTCTGCGAGCAGAATTCCGCCAGTTTGAGCCATCCCTTCAATCATCAGGCTGGCGGGCATCACCGGACAGCCAGGGACGTGATCGTGAATGTGCTCTTCGGACAGCGAAACATTTTTGACGCTGACAGCATGTTTGCCACGTTCAAACTCAACGAAACGATCGATCCAGAACCAACGCATGGAGAAACTCTTGCACTAGAAGCGAAGTGAAGCGCTGAATCTACCCGTGGATTCAGTTCGAAGAGCGTTTGAGAACGCAAATAAAAAAGCAAAAGGCACAGGGGGTTCACACCCCCCGCTCGCCGGCAATCCGATTACTTACCGAGCTTGTTCTGCAGGTATTTGCAGATCATTTCGACAGTGAAAAGGCCACTGATTTTGTCGACGCGTGGATCCTTGGCAAAGGTCGCGACGTCAGCATGTGGCATGCGGGTCTTGAGTTCTTCGAGACCTTTCGGAGTGATCACGCCATCAGCGACAAGAGAGGTGTCCGCTGCGTCAACTTCAGGGAAGAGTTCGCCGCGTGGGATCTTGATGTCGAATGACTTCTCGAGACGGAAGACGATATCGAGGAAGTCGATTGATTCGGCTCCCAGATCGCCCATCAGAGTCGCCTGTGGAGTGACTTCATCATCATCAACCCCGAGCGCATCAACGAGAATGTCTTTCACCTTGGCGAAAATTTCTTCAGACACAGCCATGAAAAAGAGTCCTTTGGAACAAACGATAAGACGGTTCTTTTTACCCAGCCGAACCGTTCAAGCTTCTAGTTTGGATTCTCTGCGAAATGACCCTTTCAGGTCGGCAAAGATTAAACAGCGATCATAATGCGAAATTGCAGTAGAGGGAAGTCACAGCGAGGTTTACGTCGACGGCGTCCATCCAGACTAGCCGATACGACCGGTCATTTCAAGACGCCGCTTTCCAGATTGTCCACTACGAGGATGGCCAGAAAGAATTCAGCTGACCAGACCATAAGTGCCTATCAAATAAACACTTAGATCCCGCCGAGGGTCAAGCCACCATCGACTTTGAGGACTTGACCGGTGACATAACCCGATTCCTTAGCAGCCAGGAACAGGGTCGCGTTGGCGATATCTTCTGGCTTGCCGAGGCGTCGAGCGGGGATACGCTTCTTGATTTCGTCTTCGGCAGCGTTGCGAACCGCAGCGGTCATGTCTGTTTCGATGAAGCCCGGAGCAACGGCGTTGACGGTGATATTACGTCGAGCCAGTTCGGTCGCCATGCAGCGAGTAAAGCCCTGGATCCCCCCCTTACTGGCGGCATAGTTGGCTTGGCCGGCGTTGGCGAATTCTGCAGCGACGCTCGACATATTGACGATACGGCCATAACGCTGAGACATCATTGGACGCGTCACAGCCTGGCAGAAGTTGAAGACGCTTGTCAGATTGGTCGCGATGACAGCGTTCCAGTCTTCAAAGGTCATGGTGGCAAGCAGACCATCTTTGATGATCCCGGCGTTGTTGACGAGCACGTCAAGACGTCCCCATTCGCCGACGAGTTTCTCGACAAGAGCATCGACAGCGACCTTGTCTGCGACGTCGCATTGATAGGCAGAGACTTTCTTACCCTTGTCGGTCAATTCTTTCACAACAGCATCTGCGGCAGCAGAGTTGGAGTTGTAAACGAAGCCGACGGTGGCGCCAGCGTTGGCGAATGCTTCGACGATACTGCGACCGATACCGCGGCTACCGCCCGTCACAAGTACGAATTGACCTTCAAAGTTCATGAGTCGATGTTCCCTTAACAGGCAAGAAAAAGTGTCTGTGACAAACGCTCAATTCATTTGAGCGGTCACTTGTCTGGCGTTTTTGAGTCTGCGATCAGGTGGAGACGGCGGAAAGTGGCTTGTGCTGGAGAAGATTGAAGAGTTGCTTGTAGTGCGCAACGATCTGTTCGTCTTCGGCAGCGGAACCGGGATTGGTATCTTTCAGGTTGAACTGAATCAGCGACAAGCGAGCATTGCAGCAGGACTTGCCATCGATGAATCCTTCGCATTTGAAGGTCCAGACATTGCCTTCACTTTGATGGACGGTGCTCTCGATCGAGAGGGTCTGCCCCGGCGCGACGAACCCTTTGTAGCGGACGGCTTTGGCTTCTTTGAAGAGGACCATGCTGTGAGCAAAGTCACTGTTGACCCGCATCAGCCAGGCACTGGTCTGGATCATTGATTCCAGAATAAGAACTCCCGGCATGACGGGAAAACCTGGAAAGTGGTCAGCCAGATACTCTTCCGCCATGCTGAGTTTTTTCTCAGCGCAGATCTTATTTTGTTCAATGCTGGTGATACGGTCGAGCAGGACGAATCTCAAATCGGCACGTCTTTCCGGTCTCTGCGAGGGATTCAGAGCAACAGCTCAAGATTCGGGCCACCGTCTCGATACGGCGGCCGGGGAATGTGCTCTGAAAATTCGGACAAGCGAACCACTATAAGAGGTTTTTTCCGACGAAACAAGCAACCCGATCCCCACGATTACGGAACAGATGGACACAAAAAAAAGACGCCGCCAATGAGGCGACGTCTTTCCGGGGGGCTTCAATGTCCAATCAAGGCGGACTACTTCAGATCGATCGGATCCGGGACGGCTGTGATCTGGTGGGTAAAGCCGTCGATGTTTTCTTCTGGCATGGGAGTCAGAGGCATCTCGACTCGGCTGCGGGTGACAGGGATGTAACCTTCGTTGCTGTTGCTCTCTGCGACCATTTCTTCGTTGGCCTGAGCTCGTTGACGCAGCATGTTGTGAGCGACTTCACGCATTTCAGAAGCGTTCAGGCGTCGCAGCTGGGTCATTTCGAGCAGAGGACGAATCGTTCTCATCGCCTGATTGACGGCAGGCTCGAGAGCTGCGATGTCGATCATCTCGCGACGGATCCGCTCGATCTCAGCAATCTGCTGGCCCATCAGGTCCTGGAAGTCGGTCATTGTTTCCAGGGTTTCGAGGGCGCTGTAAAGGGTCTCGCTTTGGCCGACGAGCTTGTTCTGGAGGCGAACAAGGCTGTCTGCCTGGGTCGTGGCTTCTTCAGTCGCTGACTGGCTGGCGATGATCGAAGCATGCAGGTTGTTCATCTGAGACAGAGATTTCTCAGCTGAGGTGACGTTGGTTTCTTCGCTGACCAGGCCGTTCGAGAGAGTTGTCAGGCGGTTGGCGACCGACTGAGCAGAATCGACATCCTGGCTGAGAGTGACAACGGTCGTCTTCACCTTCTGCAGATCGGCGAGCTTTTGTTGCATGGCATCGAGATCCGTTGAAACGGTGGCCAGTTCGTTCGCAAAGGTCTCGTTTTCCGAGGCGAACTGCTGGAGGTCGGCGATCAGGAGACGCGTCTTGTTCAGACGGGCTGACTCGACGATGACCTGCTCGCGAAGGTTGGCGATATTGGCCAGACCATTCTGGGCAGAGGGAAGGTGGGTGGCTTCGTCTTCGAGGTGGATTCGCAGATCGCGGATTTCCTGCAGTGATTTTTCTGCTCGTTGAACAGCATAAGACTGCTGGTTCAGGGCAGAAAGGAGGTCGTTGGTCTTCCAGGCGTTTTGCCTCGAACCTGACAGCTCGAGCATGTCGGCATCGATGCGGTTGACCTGTGTTTTCAGTTGAGAGACTTCGCTGATCACGGGACGGGCAACGAACAGGTACATCCCGGCGATTCCTAGAATCCACACGAGAGCCACATTGAGGAAATCACGTAAACCGAAATGGTCGTTTTCTAATGGCTGAGGCACGTCTTGGTCATGGAATGAAGTCATCACGTTCGGAACCCCCGATTTATTTTTATGGGCTAATTGGAAAAACCTGTACTTCGCCTGAAGTCAGAATGAATCTGGAGATAGCCCAGGTGGAAAAGCTGTCAAACTTGCTGTCGTTGACCTGGAGTCGCCAGTATTCATGGCTTTTCTAGTATCGCCAGTTTGACAAGCGCGACTTTGTGGGTTGGAGAACTTTCGCCGGGGAATTCGAGAAGGGACTTTTGCGCACAGCTAAATTACGCAGATTCTGCTGCGAATGATGAAAATCGATTCGAGAGGCAAAGAATCTCTCAAGCGGTCCTGACATCCCAGTCAGACTGAAAGATGCGTCAATAACAGGGAAATCACTTGATGCGTCCCTTCCAGCTGACGACAAAGACGCTGGTCGGCTTCGTATGTGGCAAACCGATGATGAAGCCGTGACACCACTTCTCCTTGAGAAGCGATCGCGATGAAGGCGCTACCTTCGCGTGGATCTTCAGAGGGCCCGAGGTGCCCCGTGATCGATGCCGCGAGCGTCGCGTTGGGAGTTTTCTGCAAGGCTGACAGTGACATCGCGTCAGCGACTTCCTGGCTGACGACGTTGTATTTCTCAATCTCCACAGCCGGAATATCGAGCCACTGCGTTTTGATCGGCGTCTGATAAGTGACGAGCGAACCACAGAAGACGTCTGAGATCCCGCTCAGCTGAGTCAGGGATGCTGCGACCAATCCGCCGGTACAGCTTTCTGCCAGGACCAGCTGCTGGCCGGTTGCGAGTAGTGCCGCCTGGAGGCGGACGCCGGCTTGATGAATCGCGTTTCGGAGTTCCTCAGCGGTTTGCATCATGACTTACTTCTTCGGAGTCGACTGACGGGTCGCGGGCGGGCTGGTCAGGCGGTCGATGGCGAAACTCATGACAATTAAAATGAGAACGTAAGCGACCTGTGCTTTGAAGGCAAACAGCAACCAGAAGCCAATAATCGCCATAATGACGTAACGCCACGTGAGTCGACGAAACCAGTTGAACACAGGCTCGGTCATGCCGAACCAGACACAAAAGAGGAAAAATGAGGCGCGAATCACGCCCAGGACCTGGTTTCTGTCGGTCCCCATTAAGGACATGAAGACAACCAGCCCAATCGACCCCAGCCAGCAATACATGGCACGCCGACGGAAGGCCTCATACTCTTCCGAGCCACGTTTCTGCAGCCAGCCGCTATCCGGGCGAGGTTTCGGGGGATCGGTCGGGGAAGGGAGGTTCATTAATATTGGCTATTTGTAAAACGCAGAAATAAGACTGGAACGCAGAGGCCGCGGTGGGGAGCAGAGGTCGCTGAGGAGAAATAGTTAACGCAAAGCCGCGAAGACGCAATGGGACGATATGATCGGAATTCCTAGTTTTTTTACGCCTCTGCGCCTTTGCGTTCAAAAATCTAGTCGTCCTCTGCGATCTCTGCTCTCCTCGGCGTGCTCTGCGTTCCAGTCTTCTGCTTGCTTGGTTGACGTACGAAAGGCAAGTTTCGGATAATCGGACGATCAAACTCAATATCATAGGCAGTCTGACGAACGTCAACAATCGACACCACCACAACGACGCACCTCGAAATATCGCCCCCTTATGACCACGACTTCCTTTCCGCAGTTGCTGGCGTCACTCCTGGAACTGCCCGGCGATATCAATGAACTGTCCAGCCAGACGAAGTCTCTCGACATTCTCCCGCTGTCAGAACGCAGCTGGTTTCAGTTGTTTGAGCATAAGATACTGCCGCAGACGGAACATGCGGATTCGTTGATTGTCTCGGTTGTGGGCGGGACCAACATTGGCAAGACAGCGATTTTCAATCACCTCGCAGGACGTCCGGTCAATCAGGTGAGCCCATTCGCGTCTGGCACAAAGCATCCCGTCTGCCTGACTCCCTTACGGTTTGATGAAGCGACGTTAAAGGAACTCTTTGGCGATTTTACGTTGGCTCCACTGTCGAACAATCAGCAGTCCCTCGAAGAATCGTCGACCGACTATCTGTATTACATTGCAGAGGAAAACGCCCCGGAAAACCTGTTGCTGCTCGATACGCCTGATATTGATAGCGATGCGAAGGTCAACTGGGCCCGAGCGGAGAAGATCTGCCAGTCGTCGGATGTTCTGATCGGCGTGCTGACTCAGCAGAAGTACAATGATGCAGCCGTCAAGAAGTTCTTTCGAGACGCCGCCCAGCAAGGCAAAGTGGTCTGCCTGGTCTTCAATCAGGTCTTTCTGCCAGACGATGAGCCCTATTGGCCGACGTGGCTGGAGACGTTTACGAAGGAGACGGGGGTCCGGCCGCAACGGGTTTATCTCGCGCCGCATGACCGGCGGGCGGTCGAAGCGAATCGACTCCCTTTCTATGAACGAAACCCGTCATCGCCGAAGACCGTTTCAGAGACGCCGGTCGACTTGCGAGAGATTTTCTCTGTCTTGAGGTTCGCAGAGATCAAGCTGCATACCATGCTCGGTGCGCTGCAGGAACTGACCGACGACAAGCGTGGCGCCCAGTCCTGGCTGTCGGACATCCAGCTGGCGAGTTCCCGTTACCAGGATGCCGCGAAGCTGTTGTCACAACATCGCCTGACGCAGATCGACAGCTGGCCGAATCTGCCGAATCGCTACCTGATCGGCGTGATTCGCAACTGGTGGACCCACCAGCGCGAAGGATGGCCCGCGCGACTGCACGGCGCCTATGACACCGTCGGACGAGCGATTCTCTGGCCTGTGCGTTATGCCACAGGGTCATTCACCGGACCAGCCAAGGACGACCTCGCGGAGTACAAGCAGAAGGAATGGTCGACGATTATCACGATCATCGAGCAGGTCTTCCGACAACTGGAACGCATCAAGGAGGAAGGCAACCCGTTGCTCAAAGCCCGTCTCGAACTGATGCTCGGCGGGCATTCCCGTCAGCAGATTTTGAGCGACCTTCACACGGCCTATCAGCAGACGGATCTTGCAACGGTCGTTCAGGCGACTGTGGAAGAACAGCTGATGAAGTTCCGCCAGGAAAGTCCCGACTATTATCAATTCTTTCGTCGCCTCGATACGGTGGCGGCGGCGATGAGACCTGCGACGTCGGTGGCGCTCTTCGTCACGGGGGTCGGGCCGGTCAGTCATGCTGTCTCGCCTCTTTTGTTCGACGCGGCGACGCAGACTGTCTTGCATCTGGTCGGAGATGTGACGGCGGGGGCGGTGACGGCGGCTGTCGGCGAGACGGCGATCTCGGGGTCGGCGTCGAAGACAGCCGGTTATCTCGAAGCCCGTTTCCGAAAGCTGCATGAAAAAATCGTGGAGCAGAGAGTCGGCTGGCTGGCGGAACTCCTGCAGCAAAAATTCCTCGGGACCCTGATGAATGAACTCACCTCCTGTGCAGAGCTGCCGGGGAGTCCTGCCTTCAAGAAAGTTTCGGATCGACTGAAATCGTTGCGCACACAGCTGGCAGACCTGCCAGCAACAACATCGCAACCGTTGCTCTCTGATTCACCATCTGTTTGGAAATCATGAACACACAATGGGAGGGCGAGGCTCCGTCCGAGCCGCTGTCCCGCGTTGCCATCATCCATCGTCTGATCGACATCACACGTTGTGCAGGAGATCGAAATCAGTCGAGGCCACCGGAGTCAAGTTCGTGGCTATTGTTTCGCAATGCAAAGATGCGGCTCACACGGAGGTTCGCCCTCCCGTCGGCCAAATCGAAACGAAAAATTCTCTCACCAGTAAAGAACTAACCCCTTCATGACTCAACAGACTTCGAAGTCCTCTCCGATCACCTCCTGGACGTCGCAGCTTCGCGATCTTCAGGATCGTGCGCATGTTGCAGAACTGCTGGCTCGCCTGAAATCGTGGGGCGGCGAACGATCGGACTGGAAGCCCTGGCAGTCCCTTGCTCGCTGGTTCCCGCAAGCGGTCAGCCGCTGCGAAGAAACGCTGGCCCGGATTGACATGCCGCTGATCGTCGCGACGTTTGGCGGGACGGGGTCCGGGAAGAGCACGCTGATCAATGCCCTCGTGGGTAGTGATGTCAGTGTCACGGGACGCCAACGCCCGACAACGATGCGTCCTCTGCTGATCGCTCATCCGGACGTCGAGCTGTCGAAAACATCGCTGCCGATCGAGACGCTGGAAGTCGTCACAGCGAAGAGTGACTGGCTTAAGCGCGTCATCCTCATCGACTGCCCGGACCCGGATACCAGTGAAACGTCGCAGGAAGAAACCAACACCGCTCGACTGCGTCAGATTCTGCCGCACGTCGATGTGCTGCTTTACATCACGACCCAGCAGAAATACCGCTCGGCTCGCGTGCTGGAAGAGCTGATGTCGATTGCTGCTGGCTGCAAATTTCTGTTCGTACAAAGTCATGCCGATGTGGATGTCGACATTCGCGATGACTGGCGAAACGTGCTCAAGCCCCATTTCGATGTGCCGGACATATACTTCATTGATTCCATCTCTGCTCTCAAAGCAGAGCGCGAAGGGGCATCGACACCGGCAGAATTTGAACGACTCGTCAAGACGTTGTCGTCACCGTTTGGTCCGGAACAGCGGGATTCGCTGCGCTTAGCGAACCTTTGCCAGTTGATGCTTGAAATCGTTGAACTCATCGAAAAGGAAACCTCCGAGTACACGCAGAAGCTGGCAGAACTCAAATCGCAGATTCAACTGCAGCAACAGCGTTTACTCAAAGAGATGTCATCGAACCTTCAACGCGAGCTGGGCCTGAGTAAAGGACTCTGGGAACAGCGACTGCTCTCGGAAGTGTTGAATCTCTGGGAGATGACCCCGTTCTCTGCCATGCTGAGGGTCTATAACTCACTTGGTTCTTTGGCCGCTTCGTTTGGAATGGCTCGCGCGAGAACAACGGCTCATCTGGCGATCATCGGTGCCATTCAAGGGGCACGCTGGTTATCACAGCAGAACGAATCGCAGGCTGCCAAAGAACGCTTCAAGCAGATGCAGACCCTGTCGATCGAAGAATCGTCCGTCCGAGAAGTCGAGATGATTATTAAAGGCTATGAGCAGTCAGCCGGGTTGAGTCAGGGAATCGAAACCGCCAAAGAGCATCGCGATGCACTTGCCCAGGCTGTGACACTCGAGCACGCTTTTCTCGATAAAGCGTCCAGGCTGATCGATCAGATGATCCAATCGGTCGCCTACGACCACACGAGATTCCGCTCTCGCGCTGTCTATGAAACTCTGTTTCTGATGTATGTCAGCTTCGTCGTGCTTCGCATCGGCTACAACTTCTTTTATGAAAGCCTGTGGAATCACAACGAAATCATGAAGCTCGATTTCTACATCCCAGCCGGGATCTTCTTCATCATCTGGACCGGCGGACTGATCATGTTTTATCTGCGCGGGTTGCAGAGGTCACTGGCATCGAGACTTACCGAAGTCTCACGACAGCTGGCAGAGATCAATGTCCCGACTGCTGTCTTTCGAGATGTGCAGACAAAAGTCGAGCAGACCGAAGCCCGTCAGTTGCAGCTGGTTCAATTGAAGCGAGACATTCAATCGCAGTACGAAAAGAACGCCCCTTCAACGCCGACGCTGGGAAACTTCACGCGACGAAACTGACCTGCAAGACAACAAAAAAGGCGAGTGAGAATTGACTCACTCGCCTTTTTTAATTTGCTCGATTCGGCAGCGTTACTTGTTGTCGTCTGCTTTGTAAGTGTCAGAAGCCTTGCTCGAGTTGAACCGGTCTGCTGAGCCCTGGTTGATGCCGACACGTCGTCCACCGTCGCGGATCGGGTACGGTGACGAGGTGTCATTGGGATCGTAAATACGTCGCTTGGGCTCGTATCCGATATAGTTCAGGAAGTCGGTCAGGTTGATGACACGGACCCCCTGAGTATTGGCTTCTGTTCGCAGAGTAGAACGCTGTTCGAGAATCTTCTCAACGCGTTTTGCATCAGCACTTCCCGGTGGGAAGTTGGTCGGGTCTGGAATTTCGCCCATGACCAGATACTTCGTGTTCACGGTGATCCCGTTCCCTGTCCGGTTGCCTTCATCATCGACTTCGTTATCGACTTCTGCACCGGCAGCAAGGAGCATATCATGAAGAAGCTTGCGATCCGATTTGCCATCGCTGTCGATATCGATCAGACCGACGAATGAGAATTTCAGCTTACGGCCCGGTTCCCACAGTGGTGAGAAGACGATGTCGCCAGGAGTGATCGGGCGGCTCAGCTTCTCTTCGGTAATGCGGGCTTCCGCCAGGTGGCCTTCGAGAATCCGAGTGACTTCGACCTTGCCTTTGATATCAGCAGATCCGCGGGCAACGCCGGTATTTCGTTTGTCATAGATACTGAAAGTCGTCCCACGGGCCAGATTATCGTCCGAACCAAGATTGACGGTCACGATACGGGCCGCGTGATCAATCGATCGGATCATGCCATCCGCTTTGTCGAAGCTGACCTGTCGGTGCTGATCGAGTTCTTCGTTCAACTGAGTGTTGATCGCCAGGTATTTCTTCTGATTCTGTTCTGAACGTGTGCGAGAACGATCGAACTCTTCCTGAAGCTTGGCATTGGCCAGGATGGCTTCGTTCAGCTTGGCGCGGTTTTCAGCGATCTCTTCGTTCTTACGATTGATCAGGTCTTCGGATTCACGAATGCGGGTTTGAAGATCGGCTTTGGATTCGGTTGCGAACTTTCTTTGTTCGACAACCTGATTGTTGTATTGAGTGCTCAAGGCAGTGATTTGTTTGGCTGAGTTCTGAACTTCGGCCTGAAGCTGATTGCGCTGTCCGATTAGGTCGTCGATCTGCTGACGCAGGGCGATGAGAGTGTCTTTGTAAGTGTTGGCAGCGAATTCTTTGCCGTACTTCTTCATATCGTCGGTCATGGCGCCGACGACGGTATTGGGATCGTTCGGAGTACCCACGCCGACCTTGTCCATCTGATGACCGATCGTCCGTTTGAGCTCGCCGATTTCTTCGACGGACTGACGGAAGTTCGTGTCAGCATCATTTTGGCTCTTCAGAGCCTGTTGTGCCTGAGTTCTCAGTTCGGCCTGATCTTTGAACCCCATGTAGGTCGTGAAACCCAGAACAAGGGTGGTCAGTCCAAAAAACATCAGCCAATAGTGAACGGCGCCCATCGAGCCCGAGGAATTTGAAGCCATGACGATTCCCTTAAACTGCCTTCTCGAAAGGTAACTCGAAGTGGATTGTCGCGACTGGATCCAGTGTCGCTATTCAGGCCGATTCGGTGGGTCGTTTGATCAACTCAAACACCCCAGACCGCCTCATCCGTAAACTCGGGCCGTATTGTTGTATCATGAAAACCAACGTCACGCATGCACAAAGCATGGCATATCGCTAGGATCGACCATTGACTTGTCCAGCCACGCTATGAATTTCCCAGCACGCAAGGTCGTCAGAGTCAGCAAAATCGGTGTGATGTGAAACTCAAGACGTGATGAGACCGCTGAAGTGAATGCAGAAATTGGCCCAGACGCGGATAATCAGGCGTCTTCCTGACGGCGTATCTTTCCCAACCCGCATTGTCCTTTCAGTTTACGGCAGCGGTCGTCAACGTCAAGACCCTGTCTGCGAACATCCGGTCCCAGGGGACTTGAGTGTTATTCGCGAGGGATTCCCTTAGAATTGGCGCAATCGTTAATCGCAGTACGTCCGAATCATCCAGCCTGGTGAACCCGCTTCGATGCCCAATACGCTTTACGTCATTGATGTTTTCTCGCTCATGTTTCAGGTTTTCCATGCGATCCCTCCCATGACGGGGCGACTGGGACAGCCGACGAACGCGGTCTTTGGCTTCACCCGCGATATCATGACGATCCTGGGAAAGCAGAAGCCGTCTCACCTGTTATGTGCCATCGATTCGGAAGGCGAAGGCCAGCGATCCGGCTGGTACACGGAGTACAAAGCCAATCGTACGGAGATGCCCGAGGAACTCGTTCCGCAGATCCCGATGATTCTCTCGATGCTGGAAGGGTTCAACGTCCCGGTCATCAAGTTCCCCGGCTGGGAAGCAGACGACGTCATGGCGACCGTCACCAAACGAGCCTGTTCGGAGGGCTTCGAAGTCCGACTCGTGACCAGCGACAAAGACTGCCGACAACTGCTGTCCGACTGCGTCCAGATGTTCAACTGCCGCAAGAACGAGTTCTTCGGCCCCGCAAACTTGATGGAGACCTGGGGCGTGACCCCCGAGCAGGTCATCGATTTTCAGTCACTGGTTGGAGATAGCGTCGACAACGTGCCCGGCGTTCCGGGAATCGGACCAGTCGCTGCGACGCAGCTGATTAAAGAGTACGGCGATCTGGAATCGGTCCTCGCCAATGCTCCCAAGATCACCGCGAAGAAGCGACGCGAGAATCTGATCGAGTTCGCCGATCAGGCGAGAATCAGCAAAAAGCTCGTCACGTTGTACCAGGACCTGCCGCTGGAATTCAATTTCGAGACCGCCAAGGTCGGCAGCATCAACGGCCCGCGCCTGCTGGAATTGTTCAACGATTTCGGCTTCAAGAAGTTTCGCGATGAGATCCTGACGCTGGGCCTCGAAACGGGCCTCCAAGCCAGCGACATCGCCGCGTCAGAACCTGCTCCCGCTCCTGTTGCCAAAACAGCATCAAAGAAAACTCCGATCAAAGCAGGTCGTGGTCTGTTCGATGACCAGGAGAATGATGACGAAGCAGCTGAAGGAGCCGAGAGCATTCGTCAGGATGTCCTGTTTGCGAATTCGCAACTGGCGGGACGAACCTGGCAGGTGATTGATACGCCAGAGAAGTTCGCAGGCTTCATCGAGATACTGAGTAAGCAGGAACACATCTGCTTCGACCTGGAAACAACCGGGCTGGATGCAAATCAAGCCGACATCGTCGGCTGGGCGTTCTGCTTCGAACCGGGATCTGCGTATTACCTGCCCGTCATGGGCCCCAAAGACAGTCAGCTGCTGGATGCATCAGTGACGTTGGAAACGCTCAAGCCGATTCTGACAAAACCTGGTGTCAAGCTGAGCAACCAGAACATCAAGTATGATCTGCTGGTTCTCAAACGTCTGGGCATCAATATCGAAGAAGTCTATCTCGACTCAATGATCGCTCACTTTCTGCTCGATGCCGGCGCGAGAACTCACGGACTCGATACGCTGGCCTACGACTATCTTGGCCACAAGATGATCTCGATCAAGGAACTGATCGGCACCGGCAAGTCACAGAAATTGATGTCCGATATTCCCGTCGCACAGGTGGCTGAGTATGCCTCGGAAGATGCAGACGCCGCGTTTCGCCTGTCCCTTCAACTCGAACAGCAACTCAAAGACGAGCAGCTCTGGGATCTCTACTGGGATCTCGAACGCCCACTCATCATCACGCTGAAAGACATGGAAGCAGTCGGGATCACCGTCAACGTCGACGAGCTCAAAAAGCAGAGCGATGAGCTGGCCCATCAGCTCGATCTGGTGCGTGACGAAATCAACCAGCTGGCAGGACACCCGTTCAATTTCGATTCACCCAAACAGCTGCAAGACGTGCTGTTCAACGAGTTGAAGCTGCCCAAGAAAAAGAAGACCAAGACCGGGGCGAGTACGGATCAATCCGTTCTCGAAGAGCTGGCTCCGTTGCACCCGCTCCCAGCCAAGATCATCACGCACCGTCAGCTGTCCAAACTGAAAAACACCTACCTCGACGCCCTCCCCTCGCTGGTCAATCCTTATACCGGACGAATCCATACCTCGTTCAGCCAGGTGTCGGCAGCGACCGGACGACTTGCCAGCAGCGACCCGAACCTGCAGAACATTCCGATCCGGACGGAAGAGGGGCGCAAGATCCGCAAGGCGTTCATCGCCGGGCAGCCAGGGTGGTCACTCGTCGCAGCGGACTACTCGCAGATCGAGCTGCGCATTCTCGCTGAATTCAGCGGCGATGAAGCCATGCAAAACGCGTTCAGATCGGGTCATGACATTCACCGGATGGTCGCGGCGGAGATCTTCAGCACGCCACAGGAGGAAGTCACCTCCGAGATGCGGCGGATCGCCAAAGCCGTCAACTTCGGGATCATCTACGGCCAGTCCCCTTATGGCCTTGCCGCTGCCCTGGGGATTCCACAAGAGCAGGCGGCTGCGTTCATCGACAGCTATTTTGACCGTTATCCGGGTGTCGAGAAGTTCATCCAGGACACGCTGATCGAATGCCAGCAGACCGGGTACGCCAAGACCATCCTTGGCCGACGTCGCCCGATCGAAGGTATCCGCACCCCGTTTGGACGCAACCGCAACCTGCCGGAACGCACGGCTGTGAATACGGTCATTCAGGGTTCTGCGGCTGACTTGATTAAACGTGCGATGGTCAACATCCACGCCCGTCTGAAAAAGGAAAAGCACCCCGCCCTCATGCTCCTGCAGATCCACGACGAACTTGTCTTCGAAACGCCGGATATCGAACTGGAATCGTTGTGTGACCTCGTCAATGAAGAGATGACAACCGCCTTAAAACTGAAAGTGCCACTGGAAATCGATATGGCTTCAGGCCCGAACTGGCTGGAGACAAAGGGCTGATTTTCATTCGATTTTCATATCGATTCCGCACTATTAAACATATGATAAGCGAAGTGAAATATTTCGCTGTCACCTCATGTTTCCTCGCAATGTCAGGATATGCCTCCATGATGAAAGTCTCCCGCGCTTCAGGCTGGCTTCAAATGACGCTCGTCGTTATTGGATTGATCGCAGTTTGCAGTGATGCAGCGCACGCGCAGCAGAAGAAACCAAACATTCTCTTCATCGTCTCCGACGACACCGGATATGGCGATCTTGGCCCCTACGGCGGCGGTGTCGGTCGCGGGATGCCAACTCCGAACATCGACCGGATGGCTGCCGATGGGATGACGTTTTTCTCCTTCTACGCACAGCCGAGTTGCACTCCCGGACGAGCCGCCATGGTCACCGGACGAATCCCAAACCGAAGCGGAATGACGACCGTCGCGTTCCAGGGTGAAGGGGGCGGATTGCCCAAGGCGGAATGGACCCTGGGTTCAGTCCTCAAGACCGCAGGTTACAGCACGTACTTCACCGGCAAGTGGCACCTCGGTGAAGCAGACTACGCGCTGCCGAATGCCCACGGCTACGACAAGATGAAGCATTGCTTCCTCTATCACTGCAACGCCTACACCTACGGAGATCCAACCTGGTTCCCGGACATGGATCCCGAACTTCGCGAGACATTCGATAAAATCACCAAGGGCTCAATGTCGGGCAACGCTGGCGAAGCAGCCAAAGAAGACTGGAAGGTCAATGGCCAGTACGTCAATACCCCGGACAAAGGCGTCGTCGGCATTCCTTTTCTGGATGAATACGTTGAAAAATCAGCCATCAGCTTTCTCGACGACGCAGCCAAAAACAAAGAGAAGCCATTCTTCATCCACCTGAACTTCATGAAGGTTCACCAGCCGAATCTGCCTGCTCCGGAATTTGAACACAAGTCACTCTCGAAGAGTAAGTACGCTGATTCGGTGGTCGAACTCGATACACGCATCGGTCGCGTGATGGACAAGCTCCGCGAGTTGAAGCTCGATGACAACACGCTGGTCTTCTACACAACCGACAACGGTGCCTGGCAAGACGTCTATCCAGATGCAGGCTACACTCCATTCCGTGGAACCAAAGGAACCGTCCGCGAAGGGGGTAACCGCGTTCCCGCGATCGCCGTCTGGCCAGGCAAGATCAAGCCAGGTCTTCGCAATCACGATATCTGCGGCGGCCTGGATCTGATGGCGACCTTTGCCTCAGTCGCGGGTGTGGAACTCCCCAAGAAAGATCTCGAAGACAAACCAATGATCTTCGACAGCTACGACATGACCCCGATCCTGACCGGCAGCGGAAAATCTGCTCGCAAGGCGTGGTTCTATTTCACAGAAAACGAATTGTCACCCGGTGCTGCTCGCGTTGGAAATTATAAAGCCGTCTTCAATCTCCGCGGAGATGATGGCCAGGCAACCGGAGGACTGGCAGTCGATTCGAATCTGGGCTGGAAGGGTGCAGAAAAATATGTCGCGGGCGTTCCACAGATTTTCGACCTCTGGCAGGATCCCCAGGAACGCTATGACATCTTCATGAACAACTTCACGGAACGAACATGGACGATGGTCCTGTTCAACGACTCCATCGCCAAACTGATGAAGACGTACATCGAATACCCCCCTCGAAAACTGCAAAGCGCGATCTACACAGGTCCGATCACGATCACAGATTACGAAAAATTTCAGCACATGCGAGAAACGCTGAAGAAGGAAGGTTTCAATCTTCCTATGCCTACGGGGAATTGAGTCTTCCCGTCGATTTCGTTCGCCTCAGTTTGTGACCAAATTGGCCAGCATGAGTCCGTGCATCCACACGATGCACGGCGTCTCATGTTGGCTGATTTTTTCTCTTGTGATTTTTAGATTCGCCCTGTTCTTGAAAACGCGAGTGATTCCTCGGCCAAGGACCGATCCATGAAAATCGGTCCAGAGGCTTGCCTGATGTAGGCAAGGAGAAATCCTTCTGTTATGTTACCGCTTTCCGCCCATAATCTCTGTAGCCAAAACATCTTACAATGCCACGACTTACCCAGTCAGACCTGAAAAGTCTCAATCAGAATTTCGAAGAGCGGACGCCGTTTGAGCTGCTGCAGTGGGCTCATCAGATTTTTGGTGAGCGTCTGGCGTTTCTGACGGCTATGCAGAAAACCGGGACCGTGATCAGTCACATGATCAAGCACCTGAATCTGCCGGTCACCGTGCTGTTTGTCGATACGGGGGTCAATTTTCAGGAAACGCTGGAAACTCGTGACCGCCTCATTTCCGAGTATAAACTGAATGTCCGCACGCTGCATCCTGAACTGACGATGCGCGAACAAACCGAAAAACACGGCATCCTCTACCTGACCCCCGAAGGTCAGGCGAGCTGCTGCCATACTCGAAAAGTCGAACCGCTCAGAAAAATTGCCGGGGAGTACGACGGGTTCATCGGCTCGCTGCGTCGTGCCGAAGGGGGACGTCGCGGGAAGACGCCGATTCTGAGTATCGATAAAGAGATGAACGCCCTACGCGTCAATGCGCTGGCGAACTTCTCAGACGAAGAACTCGAAGCCTACACCGAAGAACACAACGTGATTGTGAATCCTTTGCACTCACAAGGTTTCACGACCATCGGCTGCAATCGCTGCACAACACCCGTTATGCCGGGCGAACCGCCTCGCGCAGGTCGCTGGCGCCACCTGGGGCCATGGTCGATGTATTGCGGCATCAATCCGACCGACGTCTCGGATACCGACCAGGAATACATCGAGCTGCCACAGGATGTGATTGACCGCGTCCTGGGGATCGAGAACGACTTCATGATTTGATGTTTTGCGCAACAAAGCTGTCTTGCTCTTGGTATCAATGTTGCTTGAAATCATTCTAGCGTCGAACCTCTGATTTCATCCCTGATTTGCTTCGTTTTGTGTTCAACAATCGATCATGAGTATCTTTTCGAAACTGTTCTCAAGGCCCTCCAGGTCGACAAAAGTCAAAGTCGATCTTGATCGTCGATTTGAAAAGCAACACAAGCTCGGCAAGGGAACAATGTCTCAGGTCTGGCAGGCGGTCGATCGAACCACCGGTCAGCCAGTCGCTTTGAAAATCCTGGACCTTGAGAAGACAGCCGCCTTCGAGCGACGCTTCGTCAAGATTGGCCCGAAGCCGACAGAAGGCCAGGTCTCGCTGTCGTTCAACCACCCGCGGATCGTCAAAACGCTCAGCCACGGCGTCGCCACGACCGGGGAACAGTTTCTCGTCCAGGAACTCCTGCAGGGACAAAACCTGGCGACTTATATCGATCGGCGCAGCGACGTTCTTGTTCAAAACCGTCTCGAATGGATGATCCAGGTCGGCCAGGGGATGACGTACTTCCACGGTCGTCAGTTCATTCACCGTGATCTGTGTCCGCCAAATATTTTCATTACCGATCAACTGGAAGTGAAGCTGATTGATTTCGGACTGGTCGTGCCCAATACCCCGCCCTTTCAGACCCCGGGCAACAGAACAGGCAAGGTCAATTACATGGCGCCGGAACTTCTGAAGCGTCTGAAAACAGATCAGCGGATCGATGTCTTTTCATTTGCTGTCACTTGTTATCAGATGTGCTCGGGAAAATTCCCCTGGCCGTCTGGAAATACTCTGGATGAAGTTCAATCGCATTTCAGCAATCCGCCGACGGATCTCAGAGAGATCGCCCCCGATGTCGGCAAGCGACTGACGACCGTCATCATGAAAGGCCTCGAGACAAATCCCGCCCTGCGCTGGCAGAGCATCAACCAGATGACTGCCTTTCTGGAAGACTGTCGCGGCGAAGGCTGATCGTTCGCATGTGGCGTCGATTCTCTCCAGGCAGCCGATGATTCTCTCCAGGCAGCCGATTTGTCGGTGAATGCTATTCAAATCAAAGCGACACGCTTGTCGTCCCCTTTACAACCGTCATGACGGTTCAAATCCGCAGCATTGCTATTTTCATCGCGTGCGGGTTGAGATGTTCGAGTTAGCTGCGTTTCTGCCTCACAATGGGGTGATTTTAAACAACGTCGATTGAGTGTGACCTAGTTTTCAGCGTGCCGCAAATAAGTGTGTTGCTGATCGTCAAACCGACATCACCACACTCACAACAAACATTTTGAGCAGCCAGTCACCCCGACCTGTTATGAAGGAACGCCGGACATGACGACCGCCACCTCCGATCGCGCCCAGACGATCACGCGATATTTGAATCCGATCATCCAGTCCACCATCAATACGTTTGAGATGATGCTCAATTCATCTGCCAAGAGAACGGGAATCGTCCTCTCGAGCGGGCGGATGGAAGGGCCTTCCCTGAGTGCCGTCATCAGTCTGACGGGAAAAGCGAACGGAACTATTGTTCTGAACGTCCACAACGAAGTCGCATTCAACGTTTTCGAACGCATGCTGGGGATCAAACCAGATGCCGTCAATGACGAAGTCCGCGACGCTGTTGGTGAACTGGTCAACATGATAGCCGGCGGTGCAAAAGCCCAACTCAAAGAACTCGAACTGTCACTGGGCATTCCGAACCTGATTGACGGTGACAGTTATTCGCTGCACTTCCCGACAGATATGGAACGCCCGCTGTCGATTGAGTTCACGTCCGACATCGGCAAATTCACGATCGATTTTTCGTTCCGAGACCAGTAATTCCCAGCTTTTTCCTTTCGCTGATCATTCACAATTCTTCAGGTTTTCTTCGAGGTTATTCCCATGAAAGTCTTACTCGTCGACGATTCCGGTACGATGCGAGCCATTCAAAAACGCTGTCTGAATACACTTGGGGTTCGTGATGTCCTTGAAGCTGCCGATGGCGTTCAAGGCCTGGCTCTGACAGCCGCCGAGCGATTTGACATTATCTTCAGTGACTGGAACATGCCGAACATGGACGGCCTGACTTTCCTGAAAGAATTCCGTGCCGTGAACACGACGACGCCGTTCATCATGATCACCACCGAAGCCGAACGTGACCGCGTTCTGGCTGCCATCCAGGCGGGGGTCTCGGACTATCTCGTCAAACCATTCACTCCAGATGCCTTGCGAGACAAACTGGAAAAATGGGTCGGCGTTCACATCTGATGTGATCGCTTCACTTGAAAATGACCAGAGACATGGCCCACGAATAGTGGGCTCAATTGAGTTGCTAGGACAGGCTCCTCTTTTCGCGGGTAACGAACGATATGCTCAAGATTGATTCCATCATCAATTCTCCTGATCTTCCAAGTCTTCCTACGGTCGCCGTCGACCTGCTCAAACTGCTGCGCAATCCAGACAGCGATATCAAAGACATCATCGAGCTGGTAAAAAAAGATCCCGCCATGAGCGTACGGATTCTGAAAGCCGCCAACTCGTCTTACTTCGGCTTCACAGCCAAGATTAATTCGATCGCCCGAGCCGTCCCGTTACTGGGAACGACCGTTGTCACATCACTGGCGTTATCGTTCTCGCTGGCAGATGATTCACTCAGCCAAGGCCCGATGGCCGAGCATTACCAGAACTACTGGCAGCAGTCGATCATCCAGGCCTCGGCCTGCGAAGTCCTCGGGCAGATGAAAGAGCCCGGACTTGAAAACGAATACTTCCTCGCTGGCCTTCTGATGGACGTCGGACGACTGGCGATTCTCAAAACATCGCCTCGCGAGTACTACCCTGTCCTGCTGGCAGCCGAACAGCAGAAGCAGCTTCTCGTGAATGTCGAATATGAAATGCTCGGCGTCACCCACAGTGAAATCACATCGCAGATGATGACGAAGTGGAACATGCCCCTGGAATTCGCAACCGGCGCGAAAATCCACCATATCCCGCTCGACGTACTCAAAGAGACCTACGACAAATCAAATCCCTTGATCGAAGTGGCGATGTACATCTCCTCGCTGGTCGGTGAGTATTACTGCAGCGATCTACGAGCAGAAACGTTCCAGCAACTGAAAGATGTCACATCCCATTACTATGGCTGGGATGAATCTGCACTCCGCCGATTCCTGACCGTCCTGGAACCAAAATTCGCCCACGCCGGCAAACTGTTCTCCATCGCCAACGAGCAGACCCCCTCCACTCAAGACCTGATGCTCGAAGCGAATCGTCAACTCGTCCACATGACGATGATGGCACACGTCAACAATACTCAGCTGGAAGCCCAGAAACTGATCGAAGAAGGCAAGCGACAGCGTCTCGAAGAAAACCAGGAACTGCTCAAGAACGAAGCCAAAACTGACGTCCTGACCAAGGCCTATAATCGTCGCCATTTCGATCAGGTCTATGCCCAGGAACTCGCAGACAGTCGCAGGACGGCCCGCCCGGTCGGCTTGATCTTCATGGATATCGACCGCTTCAAACAACTCAACGATAACTACGGCCACCCCTTTGGCGATCAGGTTCTGATCAAAGTCGCAGATGTCGTCCGGAAAGTTATTCGCACGACCGACGTCCTCGCCCGATACGGCGGTGAAGAGTTTGTCGTCATCGTGAATCAGCCGTCCGAGAAAGCTCTGGAAAAACTCGCCGAGCGAGTCCGCGTCGCCATCGAGCGCGAAGTCATTCTCTACGACCAGTACCGAGTCCCGGTAACCGTCAGCATGGGCGCCTGTGTCGCGCTTCCCGGGAAGAATGAAGACCTCGCAGCCAAGTTGATCTCACAAGCCGATGAGGCGATGTATGACTCGAAGAAGAATGGACGCAACCAGGTCCATGTCCGCTCGATCATTCCCACCGACGAGCGGGATATGCTGATAAAATCAAATCAGGCCCGCTTCAGTCGCTGGCTGGTATCGCAGGGACTGATCGACGTGCAAAATGCGTCACAGGCCTTGTCTCAGTATTCGCATCAACATCAGAGAATCGGCGAACTGGCGGCTATTCATGGTCTGATGACCGTCGAGCAGGTCAATAACGTCAATGACCATGCAGAACGCAGCCAGAAACGCTTCGGTCAGCTCGCTGTGAAGCTCGGACTGTTGACCTCAGATCATGTCGCCAGCCTGCTGGCTTTGCAGGCCGAGAATCCGGAAGCACTCAGCAAAATCATGCTGAGACTGGGCTTCCTCGAAAACCAGAATCTGGCTCGTCTCGTCGATCGTTACTACCAGACGGTCATGTCGCCCGGACCGGCTGTTCTCGTCTGAAAATCTTCTGGACCATCATAGACTTGAGTCGATACGACTATGCGGTCAGGCGTAGTCGCTCGCGTACATACATCAAGCCATCGACGAGCGCGTCGATGTCGCTTTCCAGATTGTAAACACCCAGCGACGCACGAACCGAATTCGGGATGCCGAGTCGGTCATGCAACGGCATCGTGCAATGGTGGCCGTGACGGACAAAGACCCCCTTGCGATTGAGCAGTTGCGCGATGTCTTCGGGATGCGCCCCTTCCATGCGGAAACTCAAAATCGGCCCGCGCTGAGCAACCGACGGGCCATATATCTTCATGCCCGGCACTTCGTGCATGCGATCCCAGGCGTATTGCGTCAATTGATGTTCGTAAGCCGCGATCTCCTCCAGCCCCAGTGACAACGTAAAATCAATCGCCGGCTTGAGGGCGATCGCCTGCGCGATTGGAATCGTCCCTGCTTCGTACTTCGCAGGAATGTGCGCCCATTCCGAGTGATCTTGGAACACTCTCGAAATCATGTGACCACCCCCTAGAAACGGCGGCATAGCTTCGAGCAGTTCGCGTCGTCCGTACAGAACTCCAATGCCGGATGGCCCGTAAAGCTTGTGACCAGAAAAGGCCAGGAAATCAATGCCGAGCGCGTTCACATCCAGCCTGGTATGCGGCACCGATTGAGCCGCATCGACGAGGAACTTCGCACCGACGGATTGAGCCTTTTTCGACAGCACGCCCAGATCGTTCACCGTCCCCAGCATGTTCGACATGCCGGTCAGGGCAATGATTTTCACGCGATCATTCAGCAGCTTATCCATCGCATCGAGATCGAGCAGTCCATCACCAGTGATCGGAATGAACTCGACCTTCGCACCTCGTTCAGCAGCCGCGATCTGCCAGGGAACAATGTTCGCATGGTGCTCCATCTCACTGATGAGAATCACATCTCCCGAGTTGACGAACGCTTTCGAGAAGCAGTGCGCAACCAGGTTAATCGACATCGTCGTGCCGGAGGTGAAGACGATCTCATCGACGCTGTCAGCATTGATCAACGAGCGAACCGCTTCACGCGAAGCCTCTAACGCTTCATCCACCTTCGCCCCGAATTCATACACGCCGCGGTAAGCATTCGCGTAATAACGACGATAAACATCCGACTCCGCATCAATGACGACATCGGGTTTTTGAGCCGACGCCCCGCTGTCCAGAAAAACTACCGGACGCCCTTTCGACAGCGTCTGGCGAAAGATCGGAAACCGCGAACGAACTTCATGGGGATCGAACATGATCACTCGTAGGGTCCGCTGTGCGGACCGTTAATAGATAGGGTTTGTATGTGAGCCATCGGAGTAAAAACAAACCGACAATGCGCTTCTTGAAACAACGCTTAACGTTCGACCATGATCGATCAACCGTCCGCACAGCGGACCCTACAACGACGCATGAGCGAATTGACGAATTCGCTCCACCATGCCAAACAGCCCATTTCGTCGTTGCGGGCTGATGAACCCAAACAGGCCCAGTTGCTCGAACGTCCCGCGGATATCTGTCTCCAGAATCTGCTGAGGCGTTTTCTCGTTGTAAATCGCCAGCAGAGCAGCAATCAGCCCATTGACGATCATCGCATCACTCTCGGCATGAATGACGACATGAGGCGGCGTCTGGCCACTCAATTCGTTCGTCATCCACACATTACTCTGACACCCCTGAACACGGTTTTGTTCGGTTTTCTCAGCATCCGGAAGCTTTTGTAGCTCCATACCGAGATCGATCAGGAAGTCGCACTTTTCGTCGGCGTCTTCCAGATGCGCAAGTTCGTCAAGAAGCTGGTCGTAGGTGATCGGCGTATTCACGATGATATTGTAGGCACAGTACGAAGGAAGACGTAGAGGCGAAGCGACGATTGCTGCCCGTTTACAGGATTTCAAGCGTGGGCAGAGTCGATGCCCCCTTGAGGTTTTTTGCGATCTGAATCGCGATCTGCTCGGTCATCCGCAGCAGCGGCTCGCGTGCAGGATGATTCTCCGCGAACAGTTCCGCGATATTCCCTTCATCGGCCAGTTCACGAATCGCAGGTGTCATCTCCAGAGTCGCCAGACTGTTGACGCCCATGTCCTTGGCCTTCTGAGTCGCACCCCCCTGACCGAACGCTTCTCCCGCCATGTTCTCGACCATGCCCAGAACGGGAATCTCGAGCTTCTTGAACATGTTGATCGCCTTGATCGCATCCAGCAGCGCGACCTTCTGGGGCGTACACACGACAACCGCACCCGCCAGCCCCAGCATCTGCGACAGCGTCAACGCGACATCCCCAGTGCCAGGCGGAAGGTCGATGACCAGATAATCCAGATCACCCCAGTCAGTGTCTTTGAGAAACTGTTGCAACAGCTTGGTCAGCATCGGCCCACGCCAGATGACAGCCTGGTCTTCCGGCACCATGAAGCCGATCGACATCAGCGGCATCCCTTGTGCGACGACTGGTTGAATACGATCAATCGTGCTGCCGTCTTTGTTGGTCCGCTGCGCCACCAGCGGCTGCCCTTGCGCCCCGACCATGTGAGGAATACTCGGCCCATAGATGTCAGCATCCATGAGGCCGACTTTGGCTCCGAAGTGCTTGAGGCCGTACGCCAGGCAAGCGGCCACCGTGCTTTTCCCGACGCCCCCTTTGCCAGAACCAACCGCGATCACGTTCTTGACACTCAAGCCAATCGCACCGCCGGATTGTTTCCCTTTGACGACCCAGTCGAATTCGACTTTCACATCCGTCAGATTGGGAGCCAGCGTCTTCGCCTGCTGAACAATTTTGTTCTCCAGCCCTGAACGATCCGGATAGGCTGGCGTCGGCAGGGTGATCTGGATGGTCAGCTTGTCACCGTCCAGTTGCAGGCCTTTGAACATGCGAGCAGCCTTCAGTGACTGATCGAGTTGAGGATCTTTGATTTGTTCAAGGGAGTTACGAAGGAGTTCCGAATTCATGGTGCAAGCAATTTCAACACTACGGGGAGAGGGGGGAGGCGTCTTGAACCCGGAAAAACCCGAGGGACACCATCAGGAACAAGAGCGTCAGACTGAACTCTCTTAAAGCCTGAAAAACGTCATCAGGAGGCAGGCGAACAGCCTGGAATACAACCGAGCCTGGCTGTCAAAGTTTAACGATCAGGTGAGAGTGGCGAACTGGCGAACGGACTCGGATCGTGACTGCTTTGAGTCGTCCCAGAAAAATCGGGGATCAACCGCCAAATGCGAGCCGAAAACTCATTGTAGACACGAGGTCACAACCACTCAAGGATGACGAGTGGTTGAAGCAACGCGAGCCACAAGTTCGCGACGCTTGAAAGAGTGTTCGTTCGGAGAACGGGCCAGCTACGCAAGGGAATATGCTTTGGTTTTTCGTGGCCACACGATTTCTGAAACTGGTACCCCCCGGATCGCTCTCGACACGCGAGTCCCTCACAACCCTTACAACGTGAATTTTCGGCCTGCCACAGTCTCTTCTGCCCCCTTTGGACAGAAAAAAAGCTTGCCAAGCCTGAAAAAGCGTCGAAGTAAAGCACTGTGATCGAGTTCGTCGTGTGACAGAGTTGTGATTCCGTCATACCCCACGATGCCAGGTGGCATCGGAAGGATTCACGCTCCCCGTTTTACCCCCTCAGTTACGTTCAGGAGAAGGTCAGATGAAACTGTTCCAATTCGCCGCTGCTGCTGTCATGTTCGCTTCTGTCAGCGCAGCCCAAGCCGGTCTGTTCCGTCACCACGGTTCAGACTGCTGTGCTCCAGAGCCAAGCTGTTGTGCTCCAGTTGATGCTTCTTGTGCTGCTCCAGCTGATCCAAGCTGCTGTGCACCAGTCGAACCAACTTGCTGTGCTCCAGTTGCTCCAACCTGCTGTGCACCAGTCGACACTTGCTGCTCTTCAGGCTGCGGTCACAAATCTTGGTTCAAGAAAATGAAGGGCTGCAAACTGTTCAAGAGCCGTGGTTGCGGTCACAAGTCTTCTTGCTGTGCACCAGAACCAACCTGCTGTGCACCAGTCGAAGCTTCTTGTGCAGCTCCAGCTGCTTGCGATCCAACTTGTGCAGCTCCAGCTTGCTGCAACTAGTTCCAACTGCGGTCTAAAGCCGCAATTGGTCTGACAACACTGATCTTGATCGACATCGTTGATTCACCTCAGAGTGTCAGTAGCAAATAGAAAAAGGGTTGAGAGGTTCGCCTCTCAACCCTTTTTTCGTGTTCACAGCTGCCAGTCTGATCAACAACGACCAGTTACTGCTTATGTCCAAAGTTCATCAGCTCTTCGCGTCGCTCCCAGACAACTTCCAGAGCATTGACGACTTGATCCGCATCCGAGTTGAAGTGAACTTCCAGCGTCTTGCCTTTGCGGTCGACTTTGACATCCCGCATCACCTTCTTCAACTCTCTGCTTTCCCCTGCCCACAGCTTCCCGGCTGCGACCATCCCCTCAACGACTTCCTCCATCTTTCGAGAAACAGCAGGGGAGTCTGCTTCGAGAACCGTGTGTTCAAAAAACTCTCCGTTCTCCTGACCTGCCACATACGAGATCTGCTTGTGTTGCTTGAGAATTTCAAACAAACCGCCCGGGCGTTGAATGGTGTTCAGTTCGACGGCTGATCCGTACACCGTTGCCCCTTTCTTATAACCGGCCAGCAGGTCTGAGCGTGGACGAAGCGTGTCACGTTCCTCTCCATCCAGCAGTGCGATGGCAGACTTGGCAAGCTCTTCCGATGATGCCGCGATCAAATGCGTTTCATCCTTCAGGACGAAAACCTTTTCGTGATCCATCTCGATCGCACGCTGCTGAGCAGACTTCGCGTTTCTGTGGGCTGCTTCATCCTGCTGCTTGGCAATGTCCTGTCCTTCCACGGGCTTTAAAGCAACTTGCTCCTGACGACCAGGGTTCTTGCCCTTCATGGTGTAGAGAGTGTAATCGTGAAACTTCGACTGGGAGGCGCCTTTCTCAGCGAATCGGGACTCCAGTTTCGCTTTGTCATATTCGGAATTCAAGACCATCACGCCGGTATGAGGCTCGAAACTCGTTCCGTAGAACGTCGCGCTGCGGAGATCTTCGTCGACATCAATGCCATAACGCTCCGAGGCTTTGGCTTTGATCTTTTCCATCAGATCAGATTTTTTCTCTTTCATCACCTCGACCAGGGCTCCGTCGCCCATGGCGTCCAGATCGAAGTGTACGACCCACTTGGCATCGGCGGGGATCTGCTTTTCTTCCAGTCCACCTGCATTCAATGTTTGTGTCAGCAGACTACTTGCTCCAACCGCCAGGACCGCAATCGGGAGTGTAAGACGATTCATGGATGTCCTCCTTTTTCACAGAAATTTTTGCTCCATCGATGATTCATGCGACGACATCGCCGCATGAGACATAAACGCAGTTTTCTGCAGAAACCAGACCAAGCGGCGTCACAACTTGACACAACGGTCAAAAAGCAAAAAGTCAGCCCCTACTGCGTTCAAATGGCTGTTCAATCAGCGAACAGCCTGACGCTGAGCAAGCGCGGTGGTCGAACGTCGCGAATCACGACACTTCGTCGTGCAGCGTCTTATCAATTAATGTGGTAACAAACTGATCTGGCAACAAACCGTCGTCAAAAACGATGATCTCAAACAGGAGTCGGAACAGTTTCCTGGCCAATGAAGCCACACGCTTTATGAGCTCCGTCGCAGAACGGGCGTCGCGTCGATTCTGTACAACGACAAAGTGCCACACTGGCTTTGCCCGTCAGGTCGTACTTGTTGCCCTTCGTGTCCAGCAACGTGATTGGACCTGTGATCAGAATGGGACCATTTTCTCGCAATGTCACTGTGACGTCAGACATGGGCAGTCTTTCGATTCAAAAGTTCGGTAGCAAATTTCGGCAGGCAAAGTTCAAGCAGGTTGAACTGGAGAAAGTGTAGGCGTTGATCGCGATCAATGTAAAGCGCCTGCAAACTCTTCGACTCTCCCACGTCACCTCATCTTCGGCTGTCCGCCGAGACATGTTTGAACGGGAGAAGACGGTGTCATAAGGTGACTCGACATCGCGTTAACTGAGTTCAAACGTCTTGAGCAACGCCATCTGAGCCTTCTCTGCATCCTTCTTCGCAATGACCACGCTCATGCGAATCTCACTGGTCGCGACCATCTGAATGTTGACCCCAACTTCCGCCAGTGCACGGAACATCTTCTCGCCGACACCCGTATGACTGCGTAATCCAATCCCCTTGACGGAGATCTTGACGATGTCGTCATCCGTCCAGATTTCCAGTTGCGGCCACGTCTGCTTCAGCTTCTCGACGGCCTGAACGCAGCGTTCTGCATCGGAGGTCAAAACGGTCAACGTGATACTGGTTTTGTTTTCCTGACTGACGTTCTGCACAATCAGGTCGACCATGATCCCCGCCCTGGCGATCTCTGAGAAAATCTTCGCTGCGATGCCTGGGGAATCCGGAATGTTGTGCAAACTGACGCGCGCCTGACCTTTATCGACATGAACATCACTGACGACGATGTCTTCCATCCCGGCCAGCTTCTTGACGACTTCCCGCTCGCGCTCTGCCTGAGAAAGATCATCCAGGTGGGAGGGCCCCTTGGCTTTATCGCGTCGAATATGATTTGACAGCTGATGCAGCTTGAACCCTTCATGGACAGCGCGAACAGCTTCCGCATTCTGATCGCGATCCACGAGGACGGAAATCTTGATATCGCCCGTCGAAATCATCTTGATGTTGATGCCACGCTCAGCGAGCTGCGCGAACATCTCCGCTGCAACGCCCGCATGAGACTGCATCCCCGTGCCGACCGCTGAGACTTTCGAGACATTGGTGCCGTGAGTAACTTTGCCAGCGCCGATCTTCCCGATCGCTTCATCAGCCGCGGTCAGCGTATCAGCCAGCTCATCTTGTGGCACAGTAAACGAAATCTCTGCGCGACCATCCTGTCCGACGTCCTGAACAACCAGATCCAGCGGAATTCGCCGAGCCGCCATCGCTGCGAAGATTGTGCTCATCACGCCCGGGACATCGGGCACACTGCTGAGCGTAACGCGAACTTCCGTTTTCACGAGAGCCACACTGACGACCGGAATATCATAGGGGGTCTCATCGCTGATCAGCGTCCCCGGCTCGTCATGCGTCGCACTCCGGACACACAACGGCACGCGGAATTTCTTGGCAAACTCGATCGAGCGTGAGTGCATCTTCCCGCCCCCCATGCTCGTCAGTTCGAGCATTTCATCATAGGCGATCGCTTCGAGCTTTTGTGCCTGCGGAACCAGACGAGGGTCGGTTGTATAAATCCCATCAACGTCAGTGTAGATCTCGCACATCTGCGCACCCAGAGCCGCCGCGAGAGCCGTCGCCGTCGTATCAGAACCCCCGCGGCCAAGCGTCGTGATATCGCCATGCTCGTCGTAGCCCTGGAATCCAGCCGCGACAATGATGTTGCCTTCTGCGAGCAGTTTACGAAGTCGATCCGTATTGATGCGCGTAATCCGGGCCTTCGAGTGGGAGGCATCCGTCAGCATCCCCATCTGCATGCCCGTCAGCGAGATCGCTTTCTCGCCCAGCGAATGAATCGCCATCGCGGTCAGCGCGATCGTTTCCTGCTCGCCCGTCGACAGCAGCACGTCCATCTCGCGATTACTGTTCGTCTCGGCGATCTCATTGGCCAGCTCAATCAGCTCATCCGTTTTCTGACCACGAGCGGACACCACCATGACAACCTGGTTTCCGGCCTTTTTCGCGTCAACAGCTCGACGGGCGGCACGGAGAATCTTGTCAGCAGTGGCAACACTGGTACCACCGAATTTCTGCACGATAATAGACATGGGGCGAGAGCTTAGCGTTGAGTGAGTAGGACTTGGGGCAGCAGGACACTGTCATTTAAGCATATTCGCCCCCGAAATTCACCTCACGCAGCCATTCAAACGAAAACAGACGCATCACCACAAAGGCGACGCGTCTGTTTCTTGTCTGACCAAGCACAAGGCCCTGAGCCCTAAGCCCTTCTCTCAAGCCACCTTGCGTTTTGGCATTTGAATAACATTCGGAACAGCCGATTCTTTGCAGGCGTCCATGAATGCTTCCACCACTTGCATATCCAGAGCCGAAGCAGTCTCGCTCTCAGGGTGCCATTGGACGCCCATACAGAACCAGTTTTCGTCAATTGATTCGTAGGCTTCGATCACACTGTCTGGAGTCGTCGCACTGACGCGGAAGCACGGAGCCAGGTGTTCGACAGCCATGTGGTGATCGCTGTTGACGCGGATTTCCCCAGGACCATAGATCTGATCAAGTCGGCTGCCCGGAACGATATCAATGATGTGTCGCAGGTTGGTTTCGACCAGATCGCGGTGGTGCAGCGCTTTGGGCACTTCTTCCAGAACGTGCTGATACAGTGTCCCGCCGCAGACGACGTTCATGGTCTGCATCCCAGAGCCAATGCAAAGGGTCGGAATCTTCAGTTCATAAGCCATTTTGGCCAGACGTCGGTCGAAATCTTCGCGAGCAACTGGCATCGTGCGAGTCGCTGGGTGTGGGTCGAGACCCATGCGGATCGGGTCGAGGTCGAGTTTGCAGCCGATCATCAACAAGCCGTCCGCAGTCCGGAGAACCTGACGGAGATCGTCATCGCTAGGGAGTTGTGGCAGAACGACGGGAATACCGCCGGAGGTGAGAACCGATTCGTAGTACCCCGCATTGATCCAGTTGAGAGCTCCTCCGTCTTTGCGTTCTGGACGAAAGTCAGAATTCATCATGACGACTGGTTTCATAGCATACCCTTCCCTGGTAATACTTGACGTGTCGCGGTAAGACCCGAGCGTGCCTTAGTTTAAAACGCGACGATTAGAAGACGGGACAAGCGAACGGTTTCCGAAATCAAAGCGTTCGAGAGCAATCAGGAGAAGCAGGCTGAGCAATTAGACGAGCAGCGTCAACAAGAAGTTGGTCATTGAAAATAACAGCTTTAAACATCACGTTAAAAACCATTTGACCAGAGACTTGCCAATCCATCTGTCGCAGAATCCTTTCTGCCGGTTCCTCGAAAGTGAGCGAACGTTGGATGTTGGAGTGACGTGATCCATTCACGTCAAGAGGAACTATAACCAGCGAAAAACCCCGGTCAAGCGAATCTGGGATTTTGTGGAAACTAGATTAAAGTCGACCTTTAGCTACCATATATGGTGTCCATACGGCGTTTGAGCTCTAAAATTGGGGTTGACGGGTGACCAAGCTGGAAATTTTGACACAAAATCTTCAAGAAACAGACGACCTCGCCCGACGAGTAGCGAACGCGTCGTTTCCAGGGCTCGTTGTCTGCCTCACGGGTAACCTGGGAGCAGGAAAGACCCGCTTCTCAAAAGCATTCTGCACCGCTCTCGGCGTCCCTGAAGAAGAGGTCAACAGCCCGACATTCGTCTTAATCCAGGAATACCTCGGACGCTGGCCTGAAAAGCATGGCGCAAGCCCACTGACAATTTACCACTTCGATACCTACCGCCTGAAGGATCTCGACGAATTCTGCGAACTCGGTGCCGAAGAAATGCTGTCCGGGAATGGGATCTGCCTGCTGGAATGGGGTGAACGCGTCGCTGAAATGCTCCCCGCCGATACCCTCTACATCACCATCGAAGCCACCAGCGAAACATCCCGACGATTTACGTTCCGCGGCGATGGCGAGCAGATCAGCGATCTCATCGAACAGTTATCAATCGCCCAACAGCAATAAGCACTCAGGGTGGTCCAGCCGTTCATGGCTGGATCGCGCAGCGACAAGAAGCCAGCGCCATGCGGCATGAATTGTAAAGCATACGTTGAGTCGAATTGGACGCGAATGGTAACGCATCTTGTGAGCGTCGCTCACCCAGCCATGAACGGCTGGGCCACCCTGATTCGACACAGAAGTTGCTAAGAATCAATGCCCTTTTTTCGGCAACGCAACAGCGTACAGCATCGTCACAGAACCAATCGACATCAGGCTGAAAGCAGCCCAGTCTGGCGGATTGATGACCCGCTTATTGTCTTCGTTGAGCGTCGTGAACAGGCCACGGAAATTCGGGCGATTGAGGTCTTCCTGCGTCTCCTGAACATTCAGGACGATTTCATCCACAGCCAGAAACGTCATGCCCCAGAGAGCAACAAAAACACCGGCGGAGAAGAAGCTACTGCGCAGCATACCGACTCTGTCCTTTTGGTCCAAAATTCGGCACAGGAAAGCAGCGTCACGCGTTCGCGAACAGTTGGCGATCATTCGTGCGCTCGTCCTGAGCGTTGAGCAGACGTTGGTGTCTGCATCGTTCCCTAGTCATTTCGGCGATGCTGTTTGAGAAGTTGATCTCAGAAAAGTCGAAGGCCAGAATTTCCACGAGCACCATGTCACGCAATTGAATCGCGACACCTGGTCGTTTCACGTTGACCAGCAAGGTCGTAAGCGTTGGCCAAACGAGGTAATTTGTGACGCCTCGAACATAGTAATTAGAAATTGGTAATTAGTAATTGGCCGATCCGCTTCGCCAGGATGAGAAGCATGTTCCGAAATCGTTGAATCACACCAGCATGCCAAAGACGTCACAAAAAGGCGAAGCTTCCGGCCAATTACCAATTCCTAATTACCAATTCCTATTCATCACTGGAACGGGTGTGCCCGTCCTGTTAAGTTGACCCTCTTGACATTTTTTCCCTGAATTTGCTGTGCAGACTCGAAGACGAGGACGCCAGTCACCTGATTCGAAAGAGCTCCATGAACGCCACGATCGTGCTCCTCCCGGGCGATGGAATTGGACCGGAAGTTGTTGCCCAGGCTGAACTTGTTCTCAAACGCATCGCGGAAAAATTCGGCCACTCCTTCTCCTTCACCTCGCACGACATCGGCGGAATCGCCATCGACAAAACCGGCAATCCCCTGCCGGACGAAACCCTCGCCGCCTGCCGTGCAGCCGATGCGATTCTTCTCGGTGCCGTCGGCGGTCCGAAGTGGGACGACCCCAATGCGTCGACCCGCCCGGAAGTCGGTCTGCTCAAGATCCGTAAAGAACTGGGACTGTTCGCGAATCTGCGTCCAATCAAAGCCAACGCCGCTCTCGTTGATGCCTCTCCACTCAAGCGTCAGATCGTCGAAAACGTCGACATCCTCTTCATCCGGGAATTGACCGGCGGCCTCTACTTCGGCAAAGCCACCAAACTGACCAACGACGATGGCAGCGAAACCGCGATCAACGAGATGATCTATTCGACCCACGAAGTCGAACGCGTCGTCCGCGTCGCCGCCGATGCCGCGATGAAACGCAACAAACGACTCGTCTCCGTCGATAAAGCCAACGTCCTGGAAGTCTCTCGTCTGTGGCGGAAAACCGCGACTCGCGTGATCGAGAAAGAATATCCCGAGATCAAACTGGAACACATCCTCGTCGATGCGATGGCGATGCACCTGATTTCGCGTCCCGGCACATTCGACGTCGTCGTCACCGAAAACCTCTTCGGCGACATCCTCACTGACGAAGGCTCAATGCTGCCAGGCTCCATGGGACTCCTTCCCTCAGCGGCCCTGTCTTCCAGCGGCCCAGGCCTCTACGAGCCAATCCACGGTTCTGCTCCTGATATCGCTGGCAAAGGAATCGCGAATCCTCTGGCAACCATTCTGGCATCTGCCATGCTTCTGCGCCACTCGCTGAGTCTGGAAACGGAAGCCGCCGCGATTGAAGCCGCTGTCGATGGCGTTCTCGCCAACGGACACCGCACAAAAGACATCGCCGCAGGCGGTCCAAGTGTCTCAACAACCGAAATGGGCCAACTCGTCCTCGACGCCCTGGCCTGACCCTCTTAGGCGAGCGGGGGGTGTCAACCCAATCCCGTTCGGCACAGAATCTGTCTGACTTCTCCGTCCTGAAGGGACGATTTCTACCAGCCCAGGATGAAATCCTGGGTTGCCAAAACACTATCACCCTCTCCACCGACCCTATAGGGGTCGTTCACCGCGAGAATCCACCAAGCCCCAATCGTTGGCGAGAGGAACGATGGTGAATCCGCCCCTACAGGGCGGGCATATCCTCTCGAACCGTAACCCAGGGTTTCACCCTGGGCTGGTAGAAATCGTCCTTTCAGGACGGAGAGGTGGGCTTTGTGTGTATTCAATGCGTTAGGACATAGTATGCGGTTAAGCCAGGGGGTTCACACCCCCCGCTCGCCTTTCAAGCAGTTCAATCCGAGACGTCAAGAGGTGAGTTGTCGCTGACAGGAAACTTTCCCTGTTGGCAAATCTTCACCTGTTTTCGCGATATCCCTCTGCAGAAGTTCTCATACAATAGTGTGAACTGATCGGTGTCATCCTGTGTCGGACGAGATGGACCGATTGCTTGCATACCGCAAGGGTCATTTTTGAATCTGGAAAGAAGATCTCTTTGTCACAACCCAAACGCGAACAGCTCAAAGTTTCGGAGAAGCGTGGATTTCTCGTCGCCGTCGTACCGCCCCGCCATCCGATTTCAGCAGCTCGTTGCCTGGAAGAGTTGGAAGGTCTCGCGAAGACCGCAGGCGTGACCGTTGTCGGGCGACTTTCACAGACTCGCGATACACCAGATACCGCGACCTATCTGGGACAAGGCAAAGTCACCGAACTCAAATCGCTGATTAACGAGACAAAAGCGGACATCGTCATTTTTGACAACGCCCTTTCTCCCTCTCAAGGCAAGAACCTCGAAAAGGAACTGAACTCGGTCGTCGTCGATCGCAGTGAAGTCATTCTCGACATCTTCGCCACCCATGCCCGCAGCCAGGAGTCGATGCTGCAGGTCGAACTGGCACAACTCCTTTATATGCGTCCTCGTTTGAAACGCATGTGGACCCACCTGGAGCGGATCGACGGGGGAATTGGCAGTAGTCGTGGTCCGGGGGAAAAGCAGCTCGAAACAGACCGACGACTCGTCGATAAACGCATCACCGAGTTGAAGAAACGCCTGGAAGAGGTCGAAAAACGTCGCGAACGGGAAGTCGCCTCGCGTCGTGAACAACCTCGCGTCTCGCTCGTTGGCTATACCAACGCCGGCAAGAGTACGCTCATGAACACGCTGACAAATGCAGATGTTTATGTCGCAGATAAACTGTTCGCCACGCTGGATACACGGACCCGTCGCTGGAAAATTCCTCACTTCGGCGACATCCTCCTGAGCGATACCGTCGGATTCGTCCGCGACCTCCCCCACCACCTCGTGGCATCGTTCAAATCGACACTGGAAGAAGCACGTCACGCCGAATTGCTCCTCCATCTGGTCGATGCGAGCGACCCGCTGGCGGTTCATCACGTCGATACGGTCAATGACGTTCTCCAGGAAATCGGAGCAGGCGATATCCCGCGACTTCTCGTCATCAATAAACTTGATGCCGTCGAGGATCGTTCGATTGTCGAGTTGCTTCGCTCCCGTCATCCGGGCTCGATTTCCATCAGCGCCAAAAGCGGGACCGGACTGCAAGAGCTGTCAATCTACGTCGCCAATCATCTGGGCAACGGGATGGTCGAAGCCGACGTCGTCGCCTCTGCCGAAAACAGCGCCGCCAAAGCGTATCTGGACTATCATGCGGACCTGCGAGAAATGACCTTGCAGGGGAATGATCTCATCTATCGCTGCGGAATTTATCGTCGCATGATCCCTGGCTTGATCGCCAGACAAACAACCGTCCACGTTGATCCGGATCATGTCTTCGAGGCGGGAAATCTCGCAGAAAGTGACGCGTCGTCAAATTCTGTCGGCTCGGAGACAGAAGTTGATTTTCACTCAGATGATGCGTCAGATCCTCAATCCGATATCTCTCATCTTGAAAAACCCGTGTCAAGCGTGTAGGTTTGATCGGTATCTCCATGCTTTGCGAAGAAAAAGCCTCGGTCGAGCCTGTCTTCGTTCTGCCCTCTTCAGAACTTGGCACACTTAAGGTACACACATGCCAGCACGCATTTCCCGTCGCCTGCCTCGGCCGTTTCGCGGCTTTACGTTGATCGAACTCCTCGTTGTCATCGCGATTATCGGTGTTCTTGTTGCCCTGTTGATGCCCGCTGTCCAGCAGGCTCGCGAGTCAGCCAGACGCACCGAGTGCATGAACAATTTGAAACAAATCGGCCTGGCCTGCCACAATTATCTCGACGGCTTTCGGACCTTCCCTTCCGGCTACGTTTATCACAACGATGACCTGGACGGCGACGGAATTCCAGATGCCCAGGATACCGATGCCAACGGCAACGGAACCCTGGATACCGACGAAGGGTTCGTTCCTCCTGTCTTCACCAACCCTGCCCCACGCGTAATCGGCTTCACCGAGCCAGCCACGATTCCTTCTCTGGTCCGTAACAGCGGAGCTGGTGGAACCACCGGACAAGACGTCGAAACGATCGTTGAACTCAACGAATGGCTGTACTCCCCTTACTGGGGCTGGCAGTCATTGATCCTCCCGCAAATGGATGCCGCCACAACAGGCGTCAACTTCGGAGAAGATCGCTTCAGTGCCAACAACCTCGCTGCCTCACAGTCACTCATCAAGCCCTATACCTGCCCGACATCAGGCCTGCCATCGTCTCGTCCCAACGGCTTCGGCTACACGAACTATCGCGGTAACATGGGTTTCCGAAACATCAACCTGGCATCCGATCACGTTGATCCGACCGACATCAACAGCCCGCTCCTTCCTGTGACTAACGGGATGCTCTTCGAGAACAGCGCCATTCGCGACGGTGATATCAGTGACGGAATGTCCAACACCATTCTCGCCGGCGAAACGGCATTCGGTATCTGGAGCGAAGGGAACAGCTGCTGTGCCCGACCACGCCTGGATCAACCCCTGTTTGACGGCTGGTGGCCCGATCCAAACAGCGGCGTTCGTGACTCCAACGGCAACGGCATTACCGATGGCCAATACTTCGGCTTCGGCAGCCAGCATAAAGACCTGTCTAACTTTGTCTTCGCCGACGGCTCTGTGCACAAGATCGCCAAGAACATCGACCAGTCGACCCTGTTCTCACTGTGCACCCGCAACCGTGGCGAGCGTATCAATCAGGAGTTCTAAGACTCTGTCCGAAAAATGGTCTTCCAAGTTCCAACACAAGCACCGACAACGTCGGGAGGGCGAACCTCCGTGTGAGCCGCTCCTTTGCGTTGCGAAACTTCAACTGTGAGCTGGACTTCGATGGCCTCGACGAGTTCGAGGGACAGCGGCTCGGACGGAGCCTCGCCCTCCAGGGGAAGGCATCTTTGATGTTTTCAGCCAGCTTCTAAGACTCTTTGACCAATCCCGACTATCTTCAAGCGTCGTGTGAAGCCAACTTCACGCGACGCTTTTTTGTGTTGCTGGGAAGCTGTTTGGGAAATCTATGCAAAGCCTCCGAATCCTCAGACAAGATTCACCACGAAGGCTCAAAGGACACAAAGACTCACAAAGAAAACCAAAGATGGAGATCAGAATGAGGGCTACATCAAAGACTTGATGACTTTACCGCATCGGGATTGCAAATTTCCGTTCCCCCTTTGTGAACCTTCGTGTTCTTTGAGACTTGGTGGTGACGGCTTCTTTGTATTTGATTTTTCAAACATCCCCTAACTCATGATGCGATAGTTCAATTACGCACGCCCCCACGGGAACGAAATCACATCCGAAATCTGAGAACTGCCGATCAGCCACATCATCAGCCTGTCAAAGCCCAGCGCTACGCCGGTACACGCAGGAAAATGGGCGCGCTGGGCCTCAATGAGTCGTGAGGGTGCCCGAAGCGACTCTTTCCCCAGGCTGGTCCGCAGTGACTGCTGTGACTGCATGCGTGCATCAAGTTCGTCTGGATCAGTCAGTTCGTCATACCCGTTGCAGATTTCCAGCCCATTCAGATAAAGCTCGAACCGCAACGCAACACGCGGGTCGCTGGGTGATAGCCTCGCGAGCGCTGCCTGGCTGGCTGGATAGTCTGTGACATAGACCATCCCCTGATCGACAAGCGATGGCTCGACAATCCCAGACCAGATAAGATTCAACCAGTCATCCAACGGAGATTCATCCATACCTGCAGGGATCGAAATACCTTTCTCGATCAGGACATCGCGACAAGCCATCGGCGTGGTCTCAAGCGCATCGATTCCCGTCGCTTCACGAACCAGTTCCGAGTAAGTCACAAGCCGTGGCGATGAAAACACACGTGACGATCCCTGCCCGATTTCGGCAATGCTCGACTCAACCAGGCGACTGATGAACTTGATCTGATCCTCAATCGACCAGCCGAGCGCATACCACTCCAGCATCGAGAATTCAGGATTATGACGATCGCCTATCTCGCCCGCTCGAAAGGACCGCGTCAACTGATAGATGCTGGGAGCCCCTGCAGACAACAGACGCTTCATATGAGCTTCCGGCGATGTTTGCAGATAGGATCGCGAAGCACTGTCGAACGGGACTTCAATTGGATCCAGATGCGCATCAATGACTGATTCCGATGACAGGCAGGGCGTTTCCACTTCAATGAACCCTGCATCGTCAAATAAACGACGAATGCGCGAGCGCAGACGATGGCGCAACAGCAGGGCGTCGAGGGAAGCAGTCGGTTGCCAGTCGGACATATGGGGTGTTTCTCAAAGGGTTCGCAGGGGCAGGACGATTGTAATGAATGCGAAAATCTCTGTCGCGAGCACGGATGAGCCAGAAAACCCGGCAAAGAAGTCATTATTTGGCGAGATCGTGCTGATTGAACTGACTTCATTTCTAGTTTTTTACATATCGATGCTTTACGATGGGCGAAATGGTGGCACAGACATTCCTGTCTGTGTTTTGAATCTGAACAAATTCTGAACAGACAGGAATGTCTGTCCCACCGTCCAAATCAAACTCAATACCGCTCGCGACTCAGGAATCTCGTTCATGAAGCCGTCTGATTTCAAGTATGTCAATTACCTCTGGAATCCTGAAGTCGCCGGGAAGCTCGACCCCGTCGAGCGACTCGTCTATCGCTCGAACATCCTCGGCTCTGACCAGCGGATCACGAACACCGGCGGCGGCAATACCTCGTCCAAGGTATCTGGCAAAGATCCGCTGACAGGGGAAGACGTCGAAGTCCTCTGGGTCAAAGGCTCCGGCGGGGACCTGCGAACCTCGAAGAAAGACAACTTCGCGTCCCTGTACCAGAAGCAGCTGCTCAGCTTGATCCCCATCTACACCAACGATCCCAAACGCGGCCCAAAGACCGAAGCCGAAGATCGCATGGTCAGCTACTTCCCTCACACCACCTTCAACCTCAACCCGCGTGCTTCGTCGATTGATACGCCGCTGCACTCCTTCATCCCGCATGCTCACGTCGATCACATGCACCCGAACGCCGCGATCTCGGTCGCTGCATCGAAGAACTCCGTCAAGCTGACCAAGGAGATCTTCGGCGACGAAGTCATCCATACCCCCTGGCTGCGCCCGGGTTTCGAGCTCGGCCTGGCCATGAAGACGATCTGCGAAAAACATCCCCAGGCTAAGGGGATCATCATGGGCCAGCACGGCCTGATCAACTGGGCCGATGATGACCTCGAATGTTACAACCTGACCCTCTCGCTGATTGAAAAAGCCGCGGCTTACATCGAAAAACAATACGAAGCCAAAGGCGGTCACGCCAAAGCCTTCGGCGGTCAGAAATACAAGTCGCTCGATGAAGCAGGTCGCAAAGCCATCTTCATCCAGATCCTGCCATGGCTCCGCGGACAAGTCTCCACCAAACAACGCTTCGTCGGCACGGTACAGGACGACGACACGAT
Source organism: Lacunimicrobium album (assembly GCF_052161635.1). Classification (GTDB taxonomy): domain Bacteria; phylum Planctomycetota; class Planctomycetia; order Planctomycetales; family Planctomycetaceae; genus SXPC01. The sequence goes on along the minus strand of NZ_CP197413.1, from coordinate 5,240,804 downwards.
CCGTCGCTTCGTGAATTCCAAAGATGCCCCGCGTCTTGCCGAACTTGGCACCAGCTGTCCCGATCACTTCCTGCGAACGAAGATCAAGCCGCTGTACGTCGATTGGGATCCAACCACCGGCGATATCGACCAACTCAAAAAACTGCTGACAACTGGCCTGGAGCAATACCGCAAAGATTACGCAGCTTACTACGAGAAGTGTAAGCATGCTGATTCCCCCGCCATGCGAGACCCAAACCCGACCGTCGTCCTGATCCCCGGGATCGGCATGATCGCATGGGGCAAGAACAAGAGCGAGTCTCGCGTTACTGCGGAGTTCTACAACTGCGCCGTCGAAGTCATGCGAGGCGCAGAAGCGATCGATGAATACATCGCCCTTCCCCTCCAGGAAGCCTTCGATATCGAGTACTGGCTGCTCGAAGAAGCCAAGCTCCAACGCATGCCCGCCGAGAAAGAACTCGATCGCCAGATCCATATCGTCATCGGCGCCGGTTCCGGCATCGGCAAAGAAACCGCGCATCGTCTGGCCAAAGAAGGCGCACACATCGTCTGCGTCGACCTGAACGGCGAAGCCGCCAAAGGAACCGCTGACGAACTCATCAAAAAATATGGCCAGGGCATCGGAGTCGCTGGCACCGGCATCAGCAATTGCGGCCCTGCCATCGGTCTGCAATGCGACATTACGAAACGGGAATCCATCCGTGCTATGCTCGATGAAGTCACCATGGCCTACGGCGGTTTCGATTCGATCGAAGTCACGGCAGGCATCTTCGTCCCCTCCGATACGACCGGCCACATCCCAGACGACAAGTGGGCCTTGACCTTCAACATCAACGTCACCGGCAGCTACCTCGTTGCCGACGAAGCCTACAAGACCTGGAAGCTGCAAGGCCTCAAAGGGAACCTCGTCCTCACGACATCTGCCAACGCCGTCGTCGCGAAGAAGGGCTCCGTCGCCTACGACACCTCGAAAGCCGCCGCCAATCACCTTGTTCGCGAACTCGCCATCGAACTCTCGCCCCTGGTCCGCGTCAACGGCGTCGCCCCGGCCACCGTCGTTCAAGGATCCGCGATGTTCCCCCGCGACCGCGTGATCGGCTCCCTGGCCAAGTACAACATTCCGTACACGGATGACGAAGCCACAGATTCGCTGGTCAGCAAACTCGCCCAGTTCTATGCCGACCGCACGTTGACAAAGGCCCCCATCACCCCCGCCGATCAAGCCGAAGCCTACTTCCTGCTCGTCTCAAACCGTCTGAGCAAAACCACCGGCCAGGTCATCACCGTCGACGGCGGCCTGCATGAGGCGTTCATGCGATAGTGATCGGACATTGGAAAATTAAAGTCGTCCGTGGAGAGGCTTGGAATCTTCACGGACGATTTCCATGCGTACTCTGACCGCATGACGCTCCGGCAAAACCGGATAACCGCACAGCATTGCCCAGGCTTGAACAAACTCGGCGCCAAGCAGAATGATCAGCGACGAGTAGTAGACCCAGATCATCAGCATCGCCAGAGCACTGGCTCTGCCGTAAGACGTATTGAGCCGTTCTTCGCTGACGACGTACGCAATCAGAAACTTCCCGATGAAAAACAGAACGGCCGTAAAGACGGCGCCGTAAACAGCGTGTCGCGTCTTGACTCGCACATCGGGGACATACTTGAACAGCCCGACCAGGACGAGCACGAACAGGCTCATCGTCAACATGTTCTGCATCAGATACGCGGCGTTCTGCGACAACCATTCCGGAATCAGCAGCGCGAGCAGGCGAGTCGTTTCGCTGGTCAGGGTTTCCAGAACAATCGCGACCAGCATAATAAGAATCAACGCCATCACCATCGAAACCGCAACCAGCCGTTGCAGCAGAGTCGATAAGAATCCATTCGCATCAGGATCAGCCTGAACTCCCCAGACACGGTTCAGCGACGCATGCAGCTGGAGAAACATCCCCAGCGCCCCAATGATCACACCCACGATCCCGACAAACGCCCCCGTCATCGTCGCCGACCGGCTGTCCGCTGTCTCCAAAAACGGCTTCACCCCATCCGCGATCTCCGAACCAACTGCGTTGGACAATTGCGCTTCGACCGATTCGGTGATGATTTCCGCCGGCACGATTGTCCCGACCATCCAGATGATCAAAGCCGTCAACGGCGGCAGCGAAAAAATCGTCGCGAACGAAAGAGCAGCCGCGTTGCTCGTGCAGTCATCCGCAAAAAAACTGTTGATGACCTGACGGACAAACGGCCAGAACGGCGGGACGGCGCGCAGACCGACCGGCGTCGCTAGGTCACTCTGGACAGAAACGGGTGGTTCTTTCATATCGACTTTCATGTCCTGACAGAGGAGCAAACCCGGTTCCCGGTTGCGACAGAAGTTCTCTCCAGAGGCCCCTGCTCCTTTGATTTCGGTCTCGACATGATAGAATTTTCGCATGTCGATTGAGACATCTAATACGTGGGAACTGACAAGTCTCGTCCCACTTTTGCGTTCTTCTCCAGACTTCCTGCAGCTGCTCGAGACGCTCGCTCAACACAAGAGTGCAGCCATCGACGGAGCATGGGGATCGTCTTGCGCGCTTGCGTCAGCCGCTCTTTCGACGGGCTGTCCCGGCACACTTCTGGTTGTCCTGCCAAGACCATCGGATGTCGATGATTATGCCATGGACGTCCAGGCGTTTCTCGATGTCGAGCCCGCGATCTTCCCATCATGGGAGACGCTGCCGGACGAACACTCGCTGGCAGATGTCGTTTTCGGCCAGCGACTGCGCTGCCTAAAAAATCTCGAGTCCGCAGCCCCGCCGAAGATCGTTGTGACCTCGCTGCCAGCCTTGATGCAGCCCGTCCCATCTCGCAAGATTCGAGACGCTTCTGTCCGTACATTCCGCGTCGGCGATGAAATCGACCTCGAAGACATCACCGCCTGGATGGTCGGAAAAGGCTTCACTCGCGTGAGCGCCATCGAAGAACCGGGCGAATTCGCCATTCACGGGGGGATTCTGGATGTCTATTCCCCCGATGCCATCAACCCTGTTCGGATTGAACTGTTTGGCGATGAGATCGAGTCGATCCGCATCTTCGACCTCGCCAGCCAGCGCAAACTCAAAGATCTCGATGAAACGAAACTAAGCGTCCTTAAGCCGATCAAGTTCATCCAGGATGACGGCCAGCCCGTCTCAGAAGACATCGCCGCCAGCTTGATTGAATCACTCCCCAAAGGCAGCTGGGTGGCTCTATCTGATCTGGCAGAGCTTGTCGAAGAAGGCAAACGCTACCTCGAACGTCTTGGAAACCCAGTCGGCTTCTTCACGCCTCGTTCCACCCTCGGCAAATGTGCGACATTCCCATCGGTCACCATCACCGCGATCGGGATGTCGTCGGTCGAGCGTGAATTCCGACTGCGAACCGAGGCCATCGAGAAGTTCGCAGGAGCCAAGCACAAGGTCCTCTCAGAACTCGCGCAGATCCTCACGCCCGAAGAACAAGTCCTCCTTGCCTGCCACAACGAAGGAGAACGCCAGCGTCTCAACGAGTTGTTCCAGGAACATCAGCCAGAACTTCTCAAACAAACAAACTTCGTGATCGGGGTCGTTTCCAAAGGCTTCCGCCTGATGGAGCAGAAGATCCTGGTCATCTCCGACCACGAACTGTTTGACCGACGAGAAGTTCGCGCTGGATCGAAGAAAGCCAAGATCGAAACACGGGCGATCGACAGCTTCCTCGAACTCAACGAAGGCGATTACGTCGTCCACATCAGCCACGGCATCGCTCGATTTGCCGGCATGGATCTGATCGAAAAAGATGGAGTCGCAGAAGATCACCTGATCCTCGAGTTCGCAGAAGGCATGCGCGTCTTCGTCCCGACGACGCTCATTCACCTGGTGCAGAAATACGTCGGCGCAGCAGCGGTCGCACCGAAACTGTCCAAGCTCGGCACCGCCACCTGGGCGAACAAGAAACAAAAAGTCGCCAAAGCCATCGCCGACATGGCGTCCGACATGATCGAGATGCAGGCGAAGCGGGAATCGATGCCCGGGCACCCGTTCCCCGCTGATTCGGACTGGGTGAAAGAATTCGAAGCCGCCTTCCCGTACGAGGAAACCGCCGACCAGCTGACAGCGATCGAAGAAATCCGCAGCGACATGCAGCGCCCCCGCGCGATGGACCGACTCATCTGCGGCGACGTCGGTTACGGCAAAACAGAAGTCGCGATGCGAGCAGCCTTTCGCGCCATCGATGCCGGTAAACAGGTCGCCGTCCTCGTCCCGACAACCGTCCTCGCCGAGCAGCATTACCGGACATTCTCCGAGCGAATGGCCGAGTATCCGTACAACATTGAAGTCATCTCCCGCTTCAAGACACGCAAAGAACAACTGGCTACCTTGGAAGGACTCGATGCCGGTTCGGTCGATCTCGTCATCGGGACACACCGTCTCGTTCAGAAAGATGTCTTCTTCAAAGACCTGGGCCTGGTCATCATCGACGAAGAGCAACGCTTCGGCGTCGAAGCCAAGGACATGCTCAAAAAGCTGCGCCTGGAAGTCGACGTACTGACCCTCTCCGCGACCCCGATTCCCCGCACGCTGCACCTGTCCCTGCTCGGCGTACGAGATATCTCCAATCTGCTGACTCCCCCGCAGGAACGTCAGGCCGTCGAGACGCGCGTCTGTCGTTGGGATGACCATCTCATTCGTCAGGCGTTCATTCGTGAACTGAACCGCGGCGGGCAAATTTACTTTGTCCACAACCGCGTTTACGACATCGAATCACTGACCGACAAGCTGAACGCCATTGTTCCCGAAGCATCGTTCGCCATCGTTCACGGACAGATGAATGAAGACGAACTCGAAGTCAACATGCGGGCCTTCGTCACCGGCGAATGTGACGTTCTCGTCGCGACAACGATCATCGAATCCGGCCTCGATATCCCCAACGCCAATACGATCTTCATCCACCAGGCCGAGAACTATGGGCTGGCAGATCTTCACCAGCTACGCGGTCGCGTCGGACGTTATAAACATCGCGCGTATTGCTATCTGCTGGTCGAAGAAGGCAAGGTTCTCACCTCGGTCGCAGCCAAGCGATTGAAAGCCATCGAAGAGTTCTCGCATCTCGGGGCGGGCTTCCAGATCTCGATGCGCGACCTCGAAATCCGTGGTGCAGGGAACATTCTGGGGACTGAACAATCCGGCCATATCTCGCAAGTCGGGTATGAGCTTTACTGCCAATTGTTGGAAAACTCAGTTCGCAAGCTGAAAAAGCAACCGTTGAGGGAACATCCCCACGTCCACGTCGACCTGCCAGTCTCCGCCTACCTCCCCGGAAAATACATCCCCCCCGGACGCCCCAAGATCGAGCTTTACCGCAAGTTTTCAGCCGTAGGCAATCTTGCCCAGATTATCGAACTCAAAGCTGAGATCGAAGACCGCTTCGGCCCGCTTCCTTCCGAAGTCCTTTCCATGCTGGAACTTAAGGAAATCGAAATCTACGCCCGCCAGTGGAAAATCGACACGCTTCGTCTCGAAGATGACTTCGTCGTCATGACTTATAAAGATATTGGCGCCATCAAGCACCTGGAAAAGCGGAATTCCAAAGTCAAGGTGGTTAACGAGCATCAGGCCTATCTTGATCGTAAAAATTACCAAACGATCGCCTCGCTGATTGATTTCCTGAAAGCCGTGTTGCGTTAGTCGAATTGGCTATCGTATAACGCCACGCAAATAGACAGGCGCATCGCGCCGCTACGTCTTCTCAAAACACCTCCCCTTCCGCACCTTCTCACTCCTACGCGGTCACCTCCACATGCCACGTCCAACCATATCACTCAAGACTCTCCGTCTGCGAACGCTGCTGCGTCGCGCCGGGTGGTCGTTGATGGTCTCGGGAACGGCACTGGCAGTGCATGGATGCGGCAGCTTCAAATCGGTTGAGATGGATAACCCTGTGGTCGGCCCCCCGCCGCCGCGAGTTTCTGCCGAAGACATCGCCGTCGACCAGAAAAACTACGCCCGACTGAACCCGGAAGTCTCCATTACGAATTCCGGCGTCAAGCTCGTGCGTTACGACGAGAAATCAAAAGCAATCCCGGAAAGGTCGCCTTTCGAAGACGCCGAGATCATCGCGACCGTCAACGGCAAGCCCATCATGGCGTCCGATATCCTGGAACGCTATGGCACGAAGCTAGACATCCTCAAAGTCCAGGCACCCGATAAGTATGTCGAGATCCGCAATCAGCTCCTCAAGAAGGATCTGCCCAATCATATCGAGCGGTCACTTCTGGCAGGGACACTCAAAGAGTCTCTGAAAAAAGAGCAGATGGAGCAGGTGAAAACCCAGCTCGATAAAGCCTTCGAAGAACAGGTCCAGGACATGGTCAAAAAGGCCAACGTCTCGGGACCAGAAGAACTCGAACACATTCTGCGCGAACAGGGAACATCGCTGGCAAGCCTGCGAGATGCCTTCGGAAGCCAGCAAATGGCTTTCCAGTATCTGGCTCTCCATGCCAAAGAACCCAAAGTCTACAGTCGTTCCGAACTGCTCGAATATTACAACGCACACATTGAAGAGTACCGTTATCCCGCGCAAGTCAAATACCGCGAAATGGTCATCTATCATCACAATAACGGCGGACAGAATGGTGCCGCCGACAAGATGAAACTGGCCGTGACGGAGCTCAAAAACGGTACCAAGTTCGCCGACGTTGCCAAGAAGTTTTCCGAAGGTTCGACAGCTCAGAACGGTGGCTTCTGTGACTGGACACGACTGGAAAGCTTAGGCGATGACAACCTGCGTGGCGCACTGATCAATACACCTCTCGGCGAGATCAGCGAAGTTCTCGTCGGGACGACCTCTTTCCAGGTCGTTGAAGTCATGGAACGAAAAGAAGCCGGCGTTCATCCGTTTGAAGAAATGCAAACGAAGATCGAAAAGAAGCTCGGCGAAGAATCACGACGTCAACTCACAGAAAAGGTCCTGGCTGATCTCAAAGCCACGGCGGTCATCGAAACGATCTTTGATAACGAAACACCGCCCGCAAAACCTTGATCCCCGATCCATCACATCCCCTCGACGAGTCTATCGTCGCACTTCCATACAATTCCTGTCTGAGCAGAACTTACAAATCTTTGTGTCGTGGACCCGACGGGTGCAAGGACACATTGACCATCTGCCAGACATGGCATATTGATCACTCCCTGACTGTGGATTCCACAGACATATTCCTTCACATCACCTCCTGAAACCAGTTGGAATGACTTCGGTCAGTCGACCAGTTTCAGTTCGATTTCCTGACAAGTTCGTTCTCTTCGGAGGGTGAGCAAGTCACGGTCCTTAACACCTCTGAATGCATTGATTTCCTTCGGATGTGATCGCGCGTCAGCGTGATCTCCATCGTGCATGGACAGTCTGCCTGCATTCACAATCTCATCTCACCAGTCACTTCTCTTTAGGAAACGGCGCAGGATATGTCGCGATCCATACCACAGTTTTCTGTCCCCACTCGTGGCCAGAAGGAGGGCACGAAAATGACAAGAGTATTTGGGCTCATCGGGTGCGCATGCTTGCTCACCGCGGTGTCTTTTGCTTACAACGCCGGCCAGGCCCAGGAAGACCCATTCCAGGGATTCATGGCTGCTGGTGATGGACTTGGTGGCCAGGCAACTGGCGGCTCGGTTCGCCAGCGCGTCGACCAGCTGATGGTGAAGGCTCGCGCCGCTCATCGTCAGGGACAAATCGCAGAGGCAGTTCGATTGGCCAAGTCGGCTCAATCGCTTTCTCGCCAGTTCGCAGTCACCTTCGAAGCGACTGAAATCACTCCCGATCAGCTGATCGCCGAGTGGCAACGTGCTCTTCCAGACGAATCGCTGCTCAATCCGGGATCAGGCGACACCATGTCGGCTGCCTCTCGTAAGAAGTACGCGACTCTCCTGCTGTCTCAAGCTCAACAGGCGATGGAGCAAGGCGACGTCATGGCCGCCGCTCAGAAGACTCAGGAAGCAGCCAAGCTGGAAGTCGTCTACAGCCCGTTCGAAATCACCCCCGAGCAAATGATGGTCGAGATCGAACGCAAAGGCAAAATGAATCCTGCCTTCGCTCAGGCTCCGATCGTCGCCAAATCACCGGCTTCGCAACCCAATCCATTCGCTCAACCAGTCAACGTCACCGCCAGCGGAACACCGACTGCGACGATGACTCCAAACGATGCACAAGACCAGGCTAAGAAACTTCTGGCATCTGCCCAGAAGATGATCGAACTGGGACGCTTTGAAGAAGCCCGTACTTTGGCCCTCCAGGCTCGCACAATCCCAGCTGAATACAGCCTCTGGGATGTTCGTCCAGAACACATCCTGTCAGAAATCGAACGTCAGTCTGGCAACCGCCTGCTGACCTCTCCAGAAAAAGCAGTCGTTTCAAACGATCCATTCAATCCTGCTCCGTCTGCTCCTCAAACATCAGCCGGTCAGGATCAAAAGCAACTCGCACAACAATGGCTCAAACAAGCTCGCGAGCACCTCGATGCTGGTGAAGTTGAAAAAGCCCAGGCCGCCGTCGCTAAAGCCGAAGGCGTCAACGCCGCTTACGGTCTGTTCGATGAGCGTCCCGAACTGCTCGCTGCCGACATCAATCGTCTGCAACGCCAGCAAACCATCGCCACCAACGGCGGTACTCCGGAAAACTTCCAGGCACCAACGGTCTGGACTCAACAGGCTCCAGGCTCAGCGGTACAAGCCCCTGCTGCTTTCCCAGTCGCTGCCAACGCCCAACCTGCTCCTGCAGGTTCAACTCCACGCAACTGGGATCAGATGATCCAGCCATCGGCAGTGGATGCCCGACAAGGCGTGACCAGTGCCAACGAAGAAATCGTTTCTCTCTCTGCTGACGAAGCCTACCAGACAGGCCTCGACAAACTGCGAGCCGGTCAACGAAACGAAGCCTACGAGTATTTCAAGACAGCTTACAAAGGACAGGACGAGCTCAGCTCTTACCAGCGTCAGCAGCTCCAGTCGTTCCTGCGTGATCTGACTCCACGCGGTACACGCGGCATTCAACTGGCCAGCAACGAATCTGGCTCTCAAGCTGATGCCTTCGATCCAGAAATCAACTCCGCAATGCAAAAGCAGTCGGTCGAATTCGATCGCCTCCGCACCGAAGTTCAGAATGCCATCTACAAGGCAGAAATGACTCGTGAACGCAACGCCGACGATGCCCTCAGCCTGATCGATTCAGCCATCACCAGTGTCGAGTCATCCTCACTGCCAGCTGACCAGGCCTCCATGCTGATGTCGTCTCTGCAACGCTCACGCGAATCGATCGAGTCTTACATGGCTCAACGCAAGCCACTCATCGACATGCAACGCAGCAACGAGGAAGTCAAAAGCCTGATTGCAAAAGAACAAGCTTACGAACTCCGCGTCGAGCAGGAAATGGCTGACCTCGTCGAAGAATTCAACCGCTTGATGGACGAACGTCGCTTCGCAGAAGCAGGCGTCCTCGCCAAGCAAGCCAAAGATCTCGATCCAGAGAATCCAACCTCTGAATTGATGGTCTGGAAATCCAAGTTCGCATCACGCGTCGACTCCAACGATCGCATGAGAGATGCCAAAGAAGAAATGTTCTGGTCAACCCTCAACGATGTCGAAGAGTCTCTGGCTTACGATGTCGTCGGCGACAACCCGATCAAATACAAGAACGCCAAAGACTGGCGTGAACTGACTGACCGACGAGCCAAGTACAAAGGCGGTACTCAACGCAATCAGACAGACGAAGAGAAGAAGATCCAGAACTCTCTGAACCAGCCGATCTCTCTGCACTTTGATCGCAAGCCACTGGTTGACGTCATTCGTCACATCCAGACGGTCGCTGCCATCAACATTGCCATCGATGAAATCGGTCTGACAGAAGAAGGAATCACTTCAGATGCTCCCGTCTCGATGAACGTCGATGGAATCAAGCTCAAGAACGCTCTCGCTCTTCTGCTCGAACCAATGAACCTCGATTACGCCGTCAAGAATGAAGTCCTCAGTATCTCCAGCCGCATGCGTCAGCAAGGTGCACTCGTCAACATCGTCTACGACGTCGCTGACCTGGTCGTTCCTCTGAAGATGCTCAACACCTCAACTCACAATCCTTACGGAACCCTCGGCGGTGCTCAAATGAGCGTCCCGATGGGCGGCATGGCTCAACCATTCGGAAATGCTCTGGCTCAAGTCGGTGACCCAGCCGCCGCTGTTGGCGGAATGATGGGAACAGGCATGGCATCAGCAGCCAATCCAATGCGAGTTCCTGCTCAGGAAAGCACTGACTTCGGTTCACTGACCGATCTGATCACCGGCACGATCGACCCACACACCTGGGACGAATACGGTGCAGGCGGCCAGGGAACACTCAAGTCTCACGACTCAACCCTGTCTCTGGTTATCCGACAGACTCAGAAAGTCCACGACGAAATCGCTGACCTGCTCGAGCAGCTGCGACGCCTCCAGGACCTTCAGGTCACGATCGAAGTTCGATTCATCTCTGTGTCTGACCGCTTCTTCGAGCGGATCGGGATCGACTTCGACTTCAACGTCCAGGATACCGCAGGAAATCCACAAACAGACGACAACGGCTTCCCACTGGGACGCTTCGGTGCAGTCGACGGATCTCTGGCTAGCACTGGCGGTGGCGGAACCACAGGCACAACAGGGACCACTGGCGGCGGAACTGCGGGTGGAGATGCTCCATTCTCAACTGCCCCTCTGAGAAACCTGGTCAACCGCGACAGCTATCCAAACAACGGAACAATCGTCGGTATGAACAGCCCGACATCGTTCTCGCAGAACCTGGACATTCCATTCCGACAAGGTTCGTTCCAGGTCGGGGTTCCTGACTTCGGTAACTTCAACCCTGAAGTCGGTATCCAGGTCGGTTTCGCAGTTCTCAGCGACATTGAAGCCTTCTTCTTCATCCAGGCTGCACAAGCCGATGAGCGATCGAACATCATGTTCGCTCCGAAAGTCACCCTCTTCAACGGTCAGACCGCCTTCGTCAACGACTCGGTTCAACGACCATTCGTTATCTCGGTCCAACCAGCAGTCGGTAACTTCTCCGTAGGCTTCCAGCCCATCATCCAGACCTTCCAGGACGGCGTTCAGATGTCTGTCCAGGCTGTTATCTCAGCTGACCGACGATATGTCCGCTTGAGTGTCTCTCCCTTCTTCACCAACATCACAGACGTCTTCACCTTCACCTTCGCAGGTGGCGGAACGAACGGCGGAACTGGTATCGGTGGAATCGCAGGTCAAGCAGGCGGTGCTGGTGGTATCGCAGGTGCTGGCGGAGCCGGTGGCTTCGGCGGCGGTGGCCAGCAGGGTGGCTTTGGCGGTGGTCAAGGCTTCGGAGGGATCGGTGGAACAGGCGGTACGACCGGGGCAACGGGTACTCAAGGTGCCGGTGGTAACCAGGGTGGTGCTCAAGGTGTCGGTGGTACGACTGGCCAAAGCGGTGGTGGAGTCGGCTCGATCACTGTTCAACAGCCTGTCCAGGAAATTGTCACCGTCCAGACGATCGTCTCTGTCCCAGACGGCGGTACCGTCCTCCTCGGCGGAGTCAAACGTCTCCGAGAAGGTCGTAACATGGCCGGGGTTCCGATCCTCAACAAGATTCCTTACGTCAGCCGCCTGTTTAAGAACTCAGGGGTTGGTCGTGAAACAGAATCTCTGATGCTGATGGTCACACCTCGTATCATCATCCAAGAGGAAGAGGAAGCTCTCCTCGGTCAGTAATGACCGGATAGTAAACGAGTTCAGTAATGACCGGAATGTAAACTCGGTCAGTAATAGTGTCGGAAACATCTGCCAGGCTGGCTGAGTGGTCTCCAATCCTCAGCCTCCTGACAGTTGCATGGATCGCTCGGATTCGTCCGTTCGGTCTCTCAGGGTCCGGTCGTCGCTTCTTGCGGGAGAAGCGACGGCCTTTTTTTATGCGCCGCCAGATACTGCCACAGAGGGCTCAGAGATCACGGAAGAAAAATGAACCGCAGATAAACACAGATCGACGCAGATCGAAGACTTGAGATCGGCAGAAGCGAACTCACACTTCACAATTCAGTTATCTGTGTCCATCTGCGTTTATCTGCGGTTCAAATTGCTTTTCTGAATCCGTGTTTCTTCGTGTTCATCCGTGGTTGGCTTTCTCTGAGCCTCTGCAGCGAAGTTTCTTGCTCAATCCAGCGCCGAGTTCACAAACATCGACCCCGCATAAACAACACTCGCGCACTGCACCGCTTCCAGGATCTGCTCATCATTGAGCCCTAAATTGCGTGCCTTAGTTACGTGTCCCGAGACACACGGCTTGCACGCATTCAGATCACTGATCGCGATATCAATCAGCTCGATCAGTTTCTCGTCCAGAGAAACGTTCGTGAACGTGTGAGCGCGAAGCCCCACCGGCAAGCCGTCGAACAACTGAGACCCACTCAGCTCGCGAAACTTGAAGAACGTGTTGTACATGTAATTCGTCGACGCCACCGCGATGATCTCCGCGATCTGCTGCTCGTCCCAGCCTTCTGTCAAACAGGCTTCCCGAAAATAAACCATCCAGGGCTTGCTCTTGGCATGACAACTGACAGCGAGCGCGATCGCTTTCCGCGTCTTCCCATCAAGCGCCCCGCTGCCATGCACGAACTTCTTGTAGTTCATGTAAAAGTCTTTGAGAAAGGCATCGACCCGCCCCAGGTAAAGAAACGGAGCAGGCACAATCTCCGCGCCGAACATCTCTTTGATACGACCATAAGTCGCCTGCACGGCATCATTGGCATCAGCCTCAGCCACCGGTTGGAACATTGCCATCGATAGACTCCCGAAGTGAGTTCGTAAAAAAATCGCGTGGGCGCAAAACCAGGTCAGCGCACACCACGCGATGTATTTCGAGTAACAGCTGGCAGATTATCCACCAGCCTGATCAATCAGAAACAATCCCTCCGCATCACACGTGAAAGCCGGAGTACGGAACGTGAAATGAGTCTTTCTACTCTCCACTTTCTCAACTCCCCTCTCTCGCGCCAGCGTGTTAGTTGATCGTCTCTTCGCCCTTCTTCCAGTTGCATGGACAAAGCTTGTCGGTCTGCAATGCATCGAGCACGCGCAGAACTTCGTCGACGTTACGACCGACTGACAGATCGTGAACAGCCTGCCATCGCAGAATACCATTCGGATCGATGATGTAGATCCCGCGATACGCAATCCCGGCGTCTTCCTTCAGAACGCCATAGCTGCGTGACAGCTTGTGGCTGTTGTCAGCCAGCATCAGGTGCTTCATCTTGGCGA